>NZ_JBYCKY010000480.1:0-21562 GCF_057473605.1 Mycobacterium sp. TH-M82
CCGACGAGGTCGAGCCGATCGTCACCGCCGAGGTCGGCGGCTCGGCGCTGTTCGCCGCCCGGTTCCGGGAGTGCGCGGCCCGCGCGCTGCTGCTGCCACGGCGACACCCGGGCCGCCGGTCGCCGCTGTGGCAGCAACGCCAGCGCGCCGCCCAGCTGCTCGACGTGGCACGCAAGTATCCGGACTTTCCGGTGGTGTTAGAGACCGTGCGGGAATGCCTGCAGGATGTCTACGACGTGCCGGCCCTGACCGGGTTGATGTCGGCGATCGCGCAGCGCCGGGTCCGGGTCGTCGAGGTGGAGACGGCAACCCCGTCGCCGTTCGCGGCCTCGCTGCTGTTCGGCTATGTCGGGGCGTTCATGTACGAGGGCGATCGCCCGAGCGCCGAGCGCCGCGCGGCGGCGTTGTCACTGGACGCCGGCCTGCTGGCCGAGTTGCTCGGCCGCGTCGAGCTGCGTGAGTTGCTCGACCCCGAGATCATCGCCGCCGTCGCCGCCCAGCTGCAGCACCTGACTCCCGAGAGGACCGCCCGTGACGCCGAGGGTGTGGCCGACCTGCTGCGCCTGCTGGGCCCGCTGACCACCGACGAGGTGGCCGCCCGGGCCGGCGGCGCCGAAGTGGGCGGCTGGCTCGAGGATCTGCTCGCCGCCAAACGGCTGCTGGCGGTGTCGTTCGCCGGACACAGCTGGTGGGTGGCGATCGAGGACATCGGCCGGCTACGCGACGGCGTCGGGGTGGCGGTGCCGGTCGGGGTGCCGGCCGGCTTCACCGAGCCAGTCGCCGACCCGCTGGGCGAGTTGCTGGGGCGTTTCGCGCGCACCCGTGGGCCGTTCACCACCGGCCAGGCCGCGGCCCGTTTCGGCCTGGGACAGCGGGTGGCGGCCGACGTGCTGGGCCGGTTGGCGGCCGACCGGCGGCTGGTGCGCGGTGAGTTCGCGGACATCCCGGCGAAACCCGGAAGCTCCGGTGAGCAGTGGTGCGACGCCGACGTGCTGCGGATTCTGCGGCGCCGGTCGCTGGCCGCGTTGCGGGCCCAGATCGAACCGGTCTCCACCGCAGCCTACGGACGGTTCCTGCCGGCCTGGCAGCAAATCGGTGTGGACGCCGTGTCCGGCCCGGACGGGCTGGCCGGTGTGTTAGACCAGCTCGCCGGGGTGCCGCTGCCGGCCTCGGCGGTCGAACCGCTGGTGCTGGCCTCGCGGGTGCGCGACTACTGCCCCGCGATGCTGGACGAGCTGCTGGCCTCCGGGGAGGTGTTCTGGTCAGGTGCCGGCACGATCTCGGGTGCTGACGGCTGGATCGCGTTCCATGCCGCGGATTCCGCGCCGTTGACGCTGGCCGCCGGTGCTGCAATCGAATTCGGCGACGCGCACCGTGCGATCCTGGACACCCTGGGCGGCGGCGGTGCGTTCTTCTTCCGCCAGCTGGCCCGCGACGGGATCGCTGACGTGGCACTCAAAGCCGCTCTGTGGGAACTGATCTGGGCCGGCTGGATCACCGGAGACACCTTTGCACCGGTGCGGGCCGCCCTCGCCGGCGGCCACGGTTTCCGCAGGCGCTCGCCGCCCGCGCACCGGCAGCGGCGCCCGCCACGGCTGAGCCGCTACAGCGTGGCGCACCCCGCTGCCCGTGCCGCCGATGCGGCCGTGGCCGGCCGCTGGTCGGCGCTGCCGGCCCCGCAACCCGATTCCACCGTACGGGCACATCATCAAGCCGAGTTGCTGCTGCACCGCCACGGTGTGCTGACCAAGGGGGCGGTGGCCGCCGAGGGTGTGCCCGGCGGATTCGCAATGCTGTACAAGGTCCTGACCGCATTCGAGGATGCCGGACGGTGCCAGCGCGGCTATTTCGTCGAGTCGCTGGGCGGGGCACAGTTCGCCTTCGCGTCGGCGGTCGACCGGCTGCGCGGCTACCTCGACGGTGTCGACCCGCACCGGCCCGACTACCACGCCGTGGTGCTGGCCGCCACCGATCCGGCCAACCCGTACGGCGCAGCGCTGCCCTGGCCGGCCGGTGCGGGCGCCGCCCGACCTGGCCGCAAGGCCGGGGCGCTGGTGGTGCTGGTGGACGGGGCGCTGGCCTGGTTCGTCGAGCGCGGCGGACGATCACTGCGCAACTTCGCCGACGACGCCGAAGCGCAGCATGCCGCCGCGGTCGCGCTGGCCGACGTGGTGGCCGCCCGACGGGTCGACGGGCTTACCGTCGAGCGGGTGGACGGGGTGCCGGTGCTGCAGATCCGGGATTCGCCGACGCTGGCCGCGTTGAGCGATGCCGGGTTCGCCCGCACGCCCCGCGGATTGCGGTTGCGGTAGGCAGATGTCCCACACCGGGCTCGGCGTAGCCCTGCGACTTTAAATTAACGACCCGGCCTTGGGGCCCAGGGTGGCGGTGATGGTGTCGGTGCCGCCGTCTGATCCGATGGCCAGTTCGGGAGCATCGGGCGCGGAGACAACTTCTCCGCCGGAGACGCTCGCCTGATAGCCGTTCGGGCGGCGAAACCTGGCAATGAGCGGCCGTCCTGCACCTCCGTGGGGCGCCTCCCGCGTGGGAGGTCGCTGCGACCGCCGGTGATGCTTGTGATGCGGTATTATCGTCATCATGCGCACCACTGTGTCGATCTCCGATGAACTGCTCGCGGCCGCTAAGCGTCGGGCCCGCGAGCGGGGTCAATCGCTGGGCGCAGTAATCGAGGACGCCCTTCGCCGAGAACTTGCTGCGGTCCGCGACCGGAGCCCTCGGCCGAAGGTTCCGGTATTCCGTGGCGGCGGCGGCATCCGGCCGGGGCTCGACCTGACGTCTAACCGGGTGTTGTACGAGGTTCTCGACGAGGGCCTGGACCTGAACTCACGTAGGTGAGCAGTGTTTCTTCTCGACGTCAACGTGGTACTGGCGGCGCACCACGCTGACCACCCGCATCACCGCAGCGTTCGCCGTTGGTTCGACCAACTGCTTGCCTGCGACGACCCGTTCACGGTGCCGAACATTGTGTGGGCGTCGTTTCTTCGGCTGGCGACGAATCGACGGATCTTCGAGGTTCCCTCACCGCGAACCGAGGCGTTCGGGTTCATCGAGGCAACCAACGCCCAACCTCACCATCTCTCGACGAGTCCCGGCCCGCGGCACCTCGCGCTGCTGCGCGAAATCTGCGACGAGGCCGACGCGTCCGGCGACCTGATCCCCGACGCTGTAATAGCGGCCATCGCCGTCGAACATCACTGTGAGGTCGTCACTCTCGACCGGGATTTCGCCCGGTTCGCGTCCGTGCGCCATCTGCGCCCGGGTGTCTGAATACAGACCGCGTTCTTCCAGGAAGAGCTTGATGCGTCAGCGGAAGCGGATGTTCGACGTCGCCAGGCCGAAGATCTTCCGGCCGCCGGACTTCGCCGCGACGACGACGACACCGCTGCGGGTCGCCGGGTCCAACGACTTGAGCCGGCCGCTGAACTCGATGTCGCCGCCCTCGGCGGCCGACACGATCGCGGGCTGGGACAGCCGCACTGCGTAGCGGGTGACGGCACCGGGGTCGCCCGACCATGCGGAGACGAATCCGGCGCCCAATCCCATGGTGAGCATTCCGTGAGCGATCACGTCATGCAGCCCGGCCAGCTTGGCGAGGCCCTCGTCCCAGTGAATCGGGTTGGCGTCGCCGGCCACACCGGCATAGTTCACCAGGTCGCCGCGGGACAGTCGGGCTTGGTGCACCGGTAGCTCGTCGCCGGCCTCCAGATCATCGAAGGACGGTGTCCCCGGCGTGCGGGTCATTCCCGCTCCGGCGATCCGCACCTTGCCCTCGGGGCGCACCGTCTTCTGGTAGCCGGCGGCGGACTGGTCGATTCCGAGGATGTTCACGTCGTGCATCATCACGTTCTGCACGGCCGCCCTGATCCCCGCATCGACCTCGTCGGCGGTGACGCCGACGACCGTGGTGTGCAGGGTGTGCACCCGCTCGCCGGCGGTGTCGGTGAAGGTGTTGGTCACGGTGATCAGGTCCCTGCCGGCGATCCTGCGCACCGACGACAGTTCGACATCGGTGAGCAATTCGTCGCCGGCCACGATCGGGCGGTGCTGCTCGAAGACCTCCTCGGTCTGCACGTAGGTGTCGTAACCGACGACCACCGATTCGAACATGCGCCGATTGGTCGCCATGGCCGGGACCGACGTGAACGTCAGCGGGGCAACCACGTTCGGGTAGCCCAACTCCGCGGCGGCGGCGACATCCCAGTGCGCTGGGTGATAGTCCTGCACGGCGCGGGCGTACTCGCGCACCTTCTCGCGACCGACCCGGTAGGTGTCGTCCGCCTGGTAGTAGTGGCCGACCCGCGATTCGATCGCCGACGCCGCTGTTGCTGCGGTCATGAATTCACTCAACCGTTCTATCGGCTTCTTCGGTGAGACCGACCAGTGCACACTAGCGCTCAGGCACCTTCGCGATCCATCTTGGTGACCCAGCAGAGCAGGCTCTGCCCCAGATAGGCCAGCGTGTGGGCAGCGTGTCGAGCAGGTCGGCGAAGTCGCCTGCAGCCGGGATCGCCATGACCTGCCGCCTGAAGCGCTACTGTTAGCACATGGCGTCGGTGGGTGTGCGGGAGCTGCGACAGCGAGCCAGCGAACTCCTTCGGCGCGTCGAGGCCGGCGAGACGATTGAGATCACCGACCGCGGTCGGCCCGTCGCCGTACTCTCGCCGATGCCGAAGGGCGGTCCATACCAGCAGATGCTGGCAAGCGGCGAAATCGAGCGTGCGACGATCGATTTCAACGATCTGCCCGAACCACTCAAACTCGAACCGGGCGTCGAGCTGCCGTCGGTGACGCTTGCTCGGCTACGTGAGCACGAGCGTTGGTGACTTCTCCGGCCGCTGGAAGCGACCGGCTTCTTTTACGCCGCGGTTGCGGCGTGTAGGGCCAGTCCAGCCCTGAGTATGTTGCGTGCGGCATGTGCATCTGCCGGCGCGGTGTGACCGCAACGTTGGCAGACGAATTCCGCTTGGCTGACGCGATTCTCGGGTGCTGCGTGACCGCAGCACTCGCACCTGTCGGAGGTGTGCCGGGGGTTGACCTCGATCCAGGTGCGCCCAGCGTCTTCCGCTTTGGCGCGCAGTATCGAGATGAACTGGCCCCAGCCAGCGTCACTGATGCTTCTGTTGAGCCCGGACTTCGCCCGGGCACCGTTGGGGAGGAACTGCCCGGGGTTGCCCGGGTCAGGTTTAGGTTTGGCCCGGCGAACCATGTTCGAGATCGTGAGGCCCTCCACCGCCAGTAGGTCGTAGCGGGCGACGAGTTCGCGGGCCCGTTTGTGGTGAAAGTCTTTACGCCGGTTAGCGATCTTGCGGTGCCTCGCGGCCACCGTCTCCCGGCGAGCGGCCCGGTTATTGGAGCCCCGCCTTGCGCGCTGCAATCGGTGCTGAGCCGCCTCCAGCCGGGCGGCCTCTTGACGTGCCCACCGCGGATTGGCGACCTCGGTGCCATCAGAGAGCGTCGCATAGGTCACCACCCCGACGTCGATCCCGGCCTGAGCGCCCGTGGCCGGCAGCGGATTGGCCGGCACCTCGTCACACGAGAGCACCAGCATCCAGCGGCGCCCCTGCCGTTTGATCTGGATCGCTTTCACCCGGCCCTGCACCTGGCGGTGCAGATGCACCTTCACCTGGCCGATACCTTGCAGATACACCCGCTTGGTCTCGGGTAGCCAGCGTGCACCGTCACCATCTTTGGGCCACTTCACACTGTCGAACCGATGCTTTCCCTTGAACCGCGGATAGCCTGGCTTGTCGCCGCGTTTGACACGGCGGAAAAATCCGTCGAACGCCTCGTTCAGGCGGCGCAGCGTGGCCTGCTGGCTGGAAAACGACCACACCGCCTGATCCGGGCGCACCGCGCGGATCTCCGTCAGCTGCGCTGACTGGTCCCCGTAGTAGATGCGGGCCTTGCTGTGCGACCAGGCATCCCGACGCTCCTGCAAGGCGGCGTTGTAGAGCTCGCGGTGCGCATCCAGACACGCCGCCAACGCGACCTGCTGGCGTGCGGTCGGGCGCAACCGGAACACGTAGGCGCGCCGCATCAGGCCACCGCGTCCCATTGGTGTTCGATGTAGCGACGCACCGTCGGCGCCGACACATACCCGACCGATGCGACGAAATACGACGGCGACCACAACACCTTCGCGAACCGCCGCAGGTACGGAAACTCTTGCCGCAGCACCCGCGCGGTGCGGCCCTTGAACGCCCGCACCACCGACGCTGGCGCGTCGGCCGGGCCGACCCGAACGAACAGGTGCACGTGATCGGGCATGACCTCGCTCGCCACGATCTCCCAACCATGCTCGCCGGCGACCTGGCCCAGCAGCTCCCCGCAGCGGCGGGCTACCCGCCCGCCCAGAATCCGACGCCGGTACTTCGGGCACCACACCAGGTGCAGCCCCAGCGAACACACCCCTCCCGGCGTCCGGCGAAACCGGCGCTCCGACATGCCACGCACCTTATGAAACGACACCGACAAACTCACCGCACCACGCGGGTCACCAGCCCCGATTCCCCCGACGGCTAAAGCCGCCGGTCCCCTCGGGGCGCACTGATGGCGGCCATCTACCTCAGGAGCGTGTCGATATCCCAACCCTGGCGGGTCGCCAACGCGATGCATGCTTACCCTCGGCGCATCGGAATCGTGTACTCGGTCACCTGGCAGTTGGCTCCTCTGGCGCTGTCGGCCTCGAAACTCACCGTAGCGGGCAAGCGATCGAGACATCCGGGCTGCGGAAACGCCCGCCGTCTCGATCCCGTCGGATCAGCCGGCCGGCGCGAGCATCTGCTTCCAGCCGTCGTCGCCGATGTTGTCCGAATTCGCAACCGAAAACCGCTGTCCGTCGGGTCCGACGACGACACCGCTCTGCACGTCGTAAATCGCGCTGGGTGACGCGGCCGGGACGTAGACGCACGGGTTGGGTTGTTGCCCGTTGCATTCGACGGTGCCCGAACCCGGCCGCTGCAGCGGATCGCTGACCGGGGGCGGTGTGCCCGGCAGCTGATCCGCGGGCAGCGGGTTGAGATTGGTGTTGATGGACGGCGCGGGGATCACCCGGCCCGGGTCGACCGGCTGGTCGCAACGCGCACCCGGCGCGGGGCAGTTGCGGATCTGATTCGGGTCTCCGTACCACGGGTTGGTGCCCAACGGCACATAGGGTTTGTCGCTGCGGCACTCCCGCGGGGTGGCCGCCCGCTTGCCGGGCACATCCACGCACGGGTTGTTACGGGCACCGCGCACCACGTTCGTGTAGGTGTCCTGCGGGATCTTGCAGTAGGTGCCGGCCGGCAGCGGAGCGGTGCTGGTGTCCGCCGGTGAGCGCCACTGCGACGCCGGCAGGAAGCCGGTCAGGCACGGTGGCGGCTGGTTGATCGAAAACGCGACGTCCACTGACACGTGGTCGGGGTAAGCAGAGACCGCCGCCTGCGACTCCGCAACCACCTGCGGCAAGAACACCAGCAGCCCCTCGACGCCGTGGTGATAGCGCTTGAGCATGTCCGCCACGACCTCGACATTGGCCAGCGTCTGCGGCAACGAGTCACGCACGGCGGCCAGCGTCGCATTGACCCGATCTGCCGTTGGCGCCACGTTAGCCAGCACACTGCGCAACGCCTGGTCCTGCTCAGCGGTCTGCGCGGCCAGCCCATTGAGGTTGGCGGCCCAGCGCCCGATCTCGTCGCCTGAATTGACCTGGCTGTCGATGATGGGCGCCGAATGCTCGATGATGTCGTTGATGTCGTTGATGTTGCCCTTGAAGTCGTGGGCGATCGCGGTGGTGGCGTCGACCAGGCGCCGAAGGGGGGGCCCCAGCCCGCCGACGGCCTGTGACGTCTCGTCGAGCACTGCTGCGATCTTGTCTTCGGGCAGCGCCGCTATACCCCGGTTGGCGGCATCCAGCGCCGGGCCGATCTGGGCGGGCACCGTGCTCTTGGTGATCGTCTGCCCGTTGTCGAAGAACGGGCCGCTGCTGCGGGCCGAAACCAGGTCGAGGTACTGTTCGCCGGCCGCCGACACCGAGTGCACATTGGCCGAGGCGTCAACCGGGATGCGGTAGCCGGTGTCGAGGCTCATCTCCGCCCGCGCGCCCTGCTCGGTCGGTTCGACGGCGGTGACCTTGCCGATGGTGATACCCCGGTAGGTGACGTTCGCTGTGCGATACAGGCCTCCGGATGCGGGCAGATCGGCGTAGAGGGTGTATCGGCCGATGCCCACCAGGCTGGGGATCCGCAGGAAGTAGCCGCCCAGGACCGCCACGGCGAGGATCGCGAACACCGTCAACAACACCAGCTGGATTTTGACCAGGCGGGTCAGCATGTTCTACTCACCCCTTTCGACCAGTGGGCCGCCCGGCGCGTCGTTCGGGTTCGGCGTGAACCGGACGTCCGGGATCATGGTGCGCGGATCGCGTCCCCAGGACTGCTCGAGCGCCCGCATCATCCCCGAGACTCCCGTTCCGCTCAGCAGAGCGTTGTCCAGGGTGGAAAACGTCAGGTCGGCTGTGGCTGACACGTTGACATAGTCGCCACGGATCACCTTGTCCACGTGGTCGATGTCGAACGGCGCGGTGAGGATCAGCCTCAGCGCGTCAGGCAGATATGGCACGGCCCGGCCGAGCTGCTTCAGCGGTCGCTGCAGCGACTGCAGGTCGTGATGCAGGTTGGTCCCGGTATCCGAGAGGGTCCGGTTGGCGACGTCGCTGAACCGCCCCAAGGACTGCGTGGCGTCGGCGAACAGATCGCGGGTGTCGGCGAAATGACGGATCAGCGGCGGGATCTCGGTGAGCACCCGGTCCAGCGTGTCGTTGCGGCTGGCGGCGATGGACAGGAGTTGGTTCGTCGAGTCGATGGCGCGGGTCAGGTCGTCACGTTGGCGGCCCAGTTCGGCGGTGAACGTGTCCAGCCTGGTGAGGAATTCGCGAATCTGATCGACGTGGCCGTCCAGGGCGTTGAAGATCTGGGTCTGGATCACCTCGAGATTGGGGAAGCCGCCACCGTTGAGGATGACCGCGATGCTGGCCAATGTCCGTTCGACGGTGGGGTAGGCCGAGGAGTTCTTCAGGCCAATGGTGTCACCGCTTTTCAGCGGCCGCGGCGACGGGTTCGGTGGGGCGCCCAGCTCGACGTGCTGGGTGCCCAGCAGGCTGGTCTGGCCGATTCGCGCGGTCGCATTCGCCGGCAGCTGCACCGCCGGATCGAGGTCCAGCGTCAGGGTGGCGATCCAGTTCTTCAGGCTGATGTCGCGCACCATGCCGACCCAGACGTCGGCGACCCGCACCCGGCTGTTGGTGTTCAGGGCCAACGTGTCGGGTACCTGCACGTAGATCGTCAAGTGCTGGGGGCCGGTGCCCTGGCCGACGGGCAGCGGCACGTTGGCGATGCCGCGCCAGCTACACGAGCTCAACACCATCGGGGCCAGGAAAAAGGCCAGCAACACCAGCACCCGGCGACCGATGCCGACGCTGAGTCGGGCCATCGCGTGCCTCACGGGCGGGGCCCGGTCTGCGCGGCGGGTGCCGGTCCGGGAATAACGCCCGGCGCCGGCGCAGGTGGCGGCCCCGGCTGCGGATACCAGAGTGGCGGCGAGGGGCTTGACTCGTCGTAGGCATCCGGCGACCCGGGCAGGTTGGTGCCCGCCGGCGGGGGCGCGATGTCCGGTCCGCCCATCAGCTCGGCCAGCGATTCCGGGGTCAGCATGTTCGCGGTGAACGGTTGAACCTGCGTGCCCTGCATCCCGGGTGCGACGATCCAGCCCGGCTCGGAGTTGCGATGCGAAAACGGGGTGTCGCGCGAGAAGATCCCCGGGACGGTGGTGTCCTTGTACCCCGGCGGCGGGCGCAGCCGCTGTTCGGAGTAGGCCACCTCCTTCGGCAAGGTTTCAGCCGTGCTCCAGATGTTCACACCGAACGGCAGGTAATTGAACTTGACGGCGTCGAGCACCGGCGCCAGGTATTCCGCGCACAGTTCGGCCGAGTCCTGATAGCCCAGCCGGCTGCCGGCCTGGATGGCGCTGCAGATGCCCTGCAAGGGATTGGCGAAGTTCGGGAACACGCCCATGCCGATCAGAGCGCCGTGCACCGGCTGGTAGATGTTGTTGAAGTTGCCCGCATAGGTGGGCAGGAGGTGCAGCGCGGTCTCCAGGCCGTCGCGCGGCTCCGGTTGCAGCAGCGTGGTGGTCGCCTCGGCGAGGTTGCCCACGTCGCGCGCCAGCATCGGCCCGTTGTCATTGACGAATTTTCGGGCGGTGACGAGCGCTTCGTCGACCCGCTGGACCGCGTCGGACAAGGCATGGTCGGATTGGGTGAACCAGTCGGTGAACTGCGCCAGGTTGTTGTTGATTGCGGTGAACTGTTGGTTGTTCTGGTAGAGCGCGCTGACGAACTGCGCGAGGCTTCGGGTGATCGCGACGAAGTCCCCGCGGCCCTCGTTGAGTGCGGTCAGTGCTTGCGACAAACTGGTCAGCGTTTCGTTGACCTGTCTGCCCTTGCCGGCCAGGCTGTCGGCCGCCGACTCGACGAGGTCGCCGAACGGCCCCTTCGGCTGTTGCTGTGTCGGGCCCAGGTCCAGCAGTATCCCGTTGATGGACTCGCGCAGCTCGTCCCACTCGACCGGCACCTGCGTGCGCTCGACCGGAATCACCGCACCGTCGGCCAGCACCGGACCGCCGGTGTAGGACGGTGACAGCGCGATAGTGCGTGACGCGACCAGGCTGGGGTTGAGCACCGACGCGTTCGCCTGGGCGGGCACTTTGTATTTGTTGTTGTAGTGCAACGTGATCCGCATTTTGTCGCCGGCTGGTTCGATCTTGTCGATAGCGCCCACCCGCACACCCATGATCTGCACCTTGTCGCCGGGATACAGCCCGGGTGCCTCCGGAAAATACGCGACAACGCTGGTGGTGGTCAGCTTTTTGTACAACTGCGCTCCCGCGCCAACCATGACAGCGGCCAGTGCGAAGGCCAAAGCCGCCACCAGCGATCCGATCAGCCATGTTCTGCCGGGCAGCTTCGGCAACCGAAGGTTGTGAATATCGAAGATGGTGCTCACTTCTGGCGGCCCTCCCTAACTATCAAGGCTTCCTCCCCCTCCGCCGGAGTTCCCCGGTGCCGGCCCGGCCACCGGCCCCAGCGGCTCGGTGCGTGCCCCCGGCGGCGCGTCGGTCGGCAGCGGCACCGGGGTACCCGCAACACTCGGCGGGATCTGGCCCGGTCGACCGCTCACCGGAAGTCCCGGTGTGGCCGGCGGACCGTCCGGGTTGGGCGGTGGTGTCAGCACGTCCGGCAGGGCCTGCGGGTACGGCCCGTTGGCTCCGAACGGACCCACGCTCTGATCGAGATCGGCGCACGGCAACGGGTTTCCGGGAGTCGGGAACACACCGGCCGGCGGGGCGTACGAGCACGGCGTACCGGGCACCACCGCCGGCCCCGGGTGCTCCGGGGTGCCCTCGGACAGCGGCGGTGCCGGCGGCGGCGCGCCGTTGGACCGGCGGGTGCCGTTCGGGTCGGGGTAGCGGAACGTGGGCAACCCGGCGTTGCGCCAGAACTCCTCGGGGTCGATTCCCCGTTTCTTGAACGCCGCGTCCA
Organism: Mycobacterium sp. TH-M82; assembly: GCF_057473605.1. NCBI lineage: Bacteria > Bacillati > Actinomycetota > Actinomycetes > Mycobacteriales > Mycobacteriaceae > Mycobacterium > Mycobacterium sp. TH-M82. Next base: position 11,597 of record NZ_JBYCKY010000480.1, read on the forward strand.
CCCACGGCTGCAGGATCTGATACGGCAGCAGGTTCACCGCGATTGCCTTGAAGTAGGGCCCGGAAGCGACGGCCTCGGTCAGAGACGCGGTGTATCTGCTGAGGAGCACCAGCACATCGGCCAGTTCGCTCTTGCGTTTGACCAGCTCGCCGCTGACCGTGTTCAACTGATCCAACACATGATGCAGGTTCGGGTTGTCCTTGATCAGGCCGGATACCTGGGTGGACGCCGCCGACACGTTGTGCAGCAGCACGCTCATCTCCTGGCTGCGTTGCTTGAACGCACCCAGCAGGATGTTGGCGTTGACCAGCAGCGTGTTGATCTGATCGCTGCGGTCGCCGAACACGCGTGCGACCTTGTTGGCGTTGGCCAACAGCTGTTTGATCTGCCCGTCACGGCGGCCGAGGGTGTCGGAGAACCTGGACACGCCGTTCAAAGCGGCGCTCAGGTGCGGGGCGGTCTGATCGAGAGTCTCCGACAGCACGTTCAGTGAGCGCTTGACGGTGTCGATGTCCCAGCCCGTGGCGGCCTTGGTGACGTCGAAGAACGCGTCATAGATCTGGTAGGGCGTGGTGGTCTGGCCCGACGGCAAGACACCCATGGCCCGCAGCGGATCTGACCCTCGGGGTTCGATCGCCATGTTCTTGCGGCCGAGAATGGTGTCGGTGCGAATCGCGGCGCGGCTTTGGGTGCCGATGGTCTTGCCGGTCAGTGAGAATCCGACTTGCACGTGAGCGCCGCTGATCGCCAGCGAACGCACCAGACCGACGTTCACTCCGGCGATCTCCACCTTGTCGCCGACATCTATGCCGCCGGTGTCGGCGAACTGCGCATAGTAGGTGGGCGTGGCGAACAGCATCGGGACGCTGGTGATGCTCTGCCCTACCCCGACGACGAGCAGTGTGACCACCACACCCATCAGCCCGACACGGCCGCGGTTGAATTCGGTCAGCGCTCTCATTGCGGCGTGCACCTGCCGGTCGGCTGCTGGAAGAGCCTGACGGTGCGTACCGGGCCGCCGGGCTGTAATCCGTTCATCTTGAGCGAGATGTCGCACAGGTAGAAGTTGAAGAAGTCGCCGTAGATACCAGCGGTACGGCCGATGGTTCGATAAGCATTCGGCAGTTTCGCGATCACGTCATCGACATTTGGCAGGTCATCGATGAGTGTCTGCTGGATGGCGTCGAGGTGTCCGACGGTGCTGTGCAGCAGTGGCCGGTTCTCACTCAGCAGGTCGGCCAGGGTTCCGGCGGCGGTGCTGATATGTGCGACCGCGGTGGCCAGTGGGTCAGCCCGGTCCTTCAGGCCGGTGATCAGTACCTCGACGTTGTTGACGGTTTGGTCGAACTGCTTTTGATGTTTGACGGTGGTGGCCAGCACCGTATTGAGGTTGCGGATCACCTCGCCTATCGCCTGGTCACGGTCGGCCAATGTAGCGGTGACGGCGGCGGTCTGGTCGAGGATGTCGTTGATGGTGGCGCCCTGGCCCTGGAAGACGGTGATGATCGACGAGGCGATGGCATTGACCTTGTCCGGGTCCAGCGTCTTGAACAGCGGGCGGAATCCGCCGATCAACGCGTCGAGGTCCAGCGCAGGCTGCGTCCGGCCGATCCCGATGGTCCCACCTGGGGCCAGTGGCGCATTGCTGTCGCCGTGTTTGAGTTCCAGGTAGCGCTCGCCGATCAGGTTGAGATAGCGGATCGACGCCGTGGTCGCCTGATCCAGCGGCAGCGAGCGGTCCACGTCGAAGTCGACTCGCACCCGGGTGTCGGCGTCGATCAGCCTCACCGTGGCGACCTTGCCGACCTCCACCCCGGATGCCCGCACGAACTGCCCGGCCCGTAGCCCGCCGGCATCGGTGAACACCGCGGAATACCGCGCGGTGCGGTCGAAGCGCACCTGGCCGAAGACCACGATGATCGCCACGGTGAACACCAGCAGCACCAACCAGACGGTGCCGAGTTTGACAGCTGTGCCGGTGGTTTTCATGGATTCCTCGTCATGGGTTGATCGAGTACTCCCCGAATTGGCGGCCCCAGACGTACTCGGTGAACATCGGCTGGCCGATCTCGAAGTGGTTATAGGGAGCCACACTTGCGCCGTCGTCCATCACCAGATAGGGCGCCGGCCACAAATCCCGGGTGATGGCCTGCCAGCAACCCGGCGCGCCCCCGGGCCCACCACGAATGTTCATCCGGGGCAGATTGTCCGGATAGATATAGGGGTTGGGAGCGGCCAGGACCGTACCGACACCAGCCAGGGAATAGCCGTTGCCGCCAATAGCTTTGGCGACCTTAGGGGCGAGGTCGTGAAGGTTGCGGATCGAGCAGAATAGTTCGGGGCTGTAGGTGTCGAGCAGCTCGGCGGTGGGTACCAGGTCGGCTACACCGCGCACCAGAAAAGGCCCGCCCCGGACGAGGATGTCTTCGCCGGTGTTGCCCGCACCCACCGCCGCCAACAACGCCGCTTCCAGGTCGTGCTGCTGGTCGGTGAAGGCACGGGCGGTGATCACCGCGTTGTGCAGAAAGTTCCACAGATCCGGTGACGCGCCGGTGTAGACGTCGGCCAGATCCGCAAGCCGCCGCAGATCGTAACGGACCTGGCCCATCCGCGGATTGAGCTGCGCCAGAATGTCGTTGCCGTCGGCCAGCGACTCGCCGAACTTGCCGCCCAACCCATCCAGCGCCTGGGCCACTGCGGACAACGTCGCATTCAGCTTGGCCGGGTCGATTTTCTCGGCGATCGAGGTGATCGACTCGAACAACGTGTTGAACTCGGTGGTCACCGACCGCACATCGATCACATCACGAGACGAGATATGATGCGACACCGGGTCTTCCGGCGAAGCCAACGACACATACTTGTTACCGAAAACGGTGGCCGCCTGGATAGTCGCGACCACGTTCGCCGGGATGATGGGAACATATCGCGGGTTGACGTCCAGCATCAGCTGGGCCGCCGGCCGGCCATCCCGCTCGATCTCGGAGATGTCGGCCACCCGGCCGATTTCCACCCCGTTGTAGGTGACCTTCGAGCCGGTCTCCATCACCAGACCCGCCCGCGACGCCAGCATCGTCAACTCGGTCCTCGGCGTGAAATCCCCCCGAAACTGCAGATACACCAGTACCAACACCGACGTGCCGAGCATCAACAGCGCCACACCCTCCAGATACAGCCACCTGCGTGAGTTCGGTTTCGGGGGCATCGCGCTACACCGTCAGGTTGAAGTTCGGGTTGACGCCGTAGAGCGCCAGCTGAGCCAACAACACCACAACCACCACCGAGACCAGCGACATCCGCATCGACCTGCCAACCGCCTGGCCCACGCCGACCGGCCCGCCGCTGGCGGTGTAGCCGTAATAGCAGTGGGTGATCATCACCACCACGGCCATGATGACGACCTGCACCACCGACCAGCCGACGTCCTCGGGCCGCAGGAAGGTGCGAAAGTAGTGCTCATAGGTGCCGTTGGACTGGCCGTAGAACACCGTGGTGACGAGCTGTCCGGAGGTGTATGCCATATCCAGTGCCAGCGCATACAACGGCACGATCACCACCAGCCCACCGATGATGCGGGTGGACACCAAAAACGAGATCGACCGAACACCCATCACCTCCAGGGCGTCGATCTCCTCGCTGATGCGCATCGCACCCAACTGTGCGGTGGCACCGGCACCGACCGTGGCCGCCAGCGCAACACCGGCCACGATCGGCGCCGCGACACGGGTGTTGGCCAGCGCGGCGAAAAACCCGGTGAACGCCTCGGCGCCGATATTGCCCAACGACGCAAAACCCTGAATGGCGATCAACGACCCCCCCCGACAGCGTCACCAAACCGATGATCCCGACCGTGCCACCGATGACGGCCATCGCGCCGGTTCCCATACCGATCTCGGCGATCAACCGCAGCGTCTCGCTGCGGTAGTGGCCCAACGCCCACCCGATCTGCCCGACGCTGACCCGGGTGAACCGCGAGAAACTCCCGGTCTGCTGCAACATCCGGGCCGCACCGCCGACATAGCGATCGAGGTTGGCCGCCGTCCGCGGGAACCGGGCACCCAACACCACCGAGGTTGCCATCGTTAGCGTCCCGTCCCGAACCGCACACCGATCGTGGTCAGCACCACGTTGACCACGAACAACGCAAGCACACACAACACCAGCGTCTCGTTGACCGCCACACCGACACCCTTGGGACCACCCCGGGTGGTCAGCCCGCGATAACAACCCACCAACCCGGCGATCAACCCGAACGTCGCCGACTTGACCACCGAGATGACCACCTCCGGCAAGCCGGTCACCAACGTCAGCGTGCTGACATACGCACCAGCCGAAACATGCTGAATGAACACCCCGAACACGAAACCGCCCACCAGCCCGATGGTGATGACCGCACCGTTGAGCAAACTGCCCACCACGGTCGCCGCCACCACCCGAGGCACCACCAGCCGCTGAATCGGGTCGATACCGAGCACCTCCATCGCATCGATCTCCTCGCGGATGGTGCGCGCACCCAGATCAGCGCAGATAGCCGTCGCCCCGGCACCGGCCACCACCAGCACCGTCGTCATCGGACCCAGCTGGGTGACCGCACCCAACGCAGCACCCGCACCGGAGATGTCGGCTGCACCGAACTCGGCCAACATGATGTTGAGCGTGAAGACGATCAGCACCGTCAACGGCACCGCAACCGCGATCGTCGGCAACAACGACACACTGGTGATAAACCAACCCTGCGCGATCGCCTCCCGCCACTGAAAACGCGGCCGAAACAACGCCCTACCAGTTAAAACACACATCCGATAAAACCCACCAACCGCATCCACCCCAGGCCGGACCTGATCACGGACATAACCGGCGAGCACGGCGTGGCTGGTCATCGCTGATTCCCCACCTGGTCGAGCACGGCGGTCAACATTGCGTTCGAGGTTTGAAGCAAGTCCTGGGCGGTTTTTTTCGCGGCGCCAGCGTCGCCAGCACAGACCGCAGCGGCCAACTTCCGGTAGGAATCCGGACGCCTATCCTCAGTGGTCATCGCAGCGGCCAAAGCAGGTAGTGCCGGCTCATATGCCGCGCGAAATGCATTGAACATCAACCGGAACACAATAGAACCGGCGGCGTCGACCAGGTGATCCCAGAACGTGAGCGCGTGGCGCTGCCACTCGATCGGGTCATCCTCGGATTCCAGCGCACACAGCGATTTGTCGAGCAGTTCAGCCAGCCCAGGCCGGTGCTGTTGTGCCGCCAGCTCCGCGACGTTCAAGCCGTTACGCAGCCGGGCGTCGAGGATGCTGTGGGCGACCGAGACATCGAGCCTGCCATCGCGAAACAGCAACTGCGGCAGTAGATCCAGGCCCGCATGCCTGCGGAAATCACGCACAGTGGTGACGCCGCCTTGGCGTACCTCAACAAGACGGGCGGCCGAAAGCCGCTTGAGTGCTTCGCGCACAGCCGGGCGGGACACCCCGAGCACCTCGGCCAGCCGGCGTTCGCTGGGCAGCGCCTCACCGGGCTGCAGCTCCCCGCTGAGCACGTCGGCGACGATCTGCTCGAAAACCGCTTCGGTCACCGATCGACGAATCACCGGTTGCAGCGCCATCGCAGCAGTATGATGGCTCGGTGGCCGGACGTCAAGTGGCCAGACCATCAACCTCGCCCGAGGGGATCCCCTTGCGGGCGCAGCGGGAACCCGCTCGCTTGCGCGACATGCGGCGACAGGTCAGGATATTGACCTATGGCCGAAGTAATGCCCTTCTCCGAGGCGAAAGCCCACCTGTCTGAACTGGCCGAACGCGTCGAAGTTGAGCATGCGCGCGTCCTCGTCACGCGCAACGGACGGCCATCGTTCGTGCTGGTGAGCCCCGACGACCTCGACGCACTCGAAGAGACGCTCGACATCCTGCGGGATCGCGAGCTCGTCGCCTCGCTGAGGCGGTCGCAACAACAGGCCGCTCAGGGTAGATCGCGGCCCTTGCCGTCTGCGTGAGTTCTGCGCCGACGGACCCATACGAGCTCCGTATCACTGCTGAAGGACTCCGTCACCTGAACCGCCTCCCGGCGAAGATCCGCGACGCAGCTCTGGCCGCGCTACACGGCCCCATCCGCGAAAACCCGCACCGGCTCGGCAAAGCGCTGGTCGGCCAACTCGCCGGCCTTTTCTCGGCGCGACGAGGCGACTACCGGATCATCTCCAGCATCCACGACACGGCCAAGATCATCATCGTGCACAGGATTTCCCATCGAGGATCGGTGTACCGCCGACGATAACTCAGATCCGCGCGCGGACCGCAACGATAGCGATCCCCTTGCGGGCCTTCGAAAACAGGCGACCCTGGCTGATGAACGGCGTGTGAGTTGTCAGAGTCCCGCGGCCCGCTCGAGGAGGCGAAGTTCGTCGTCGAGGTGCCCCGTCATCGCACCCAGCCCGGGGACGGCGTGGCGACAGCCGGTGAGCCCAAACGCGATCGTCTCGTCAGTGCTGGTGCAGGTGATGTTCAGCGCCTGCCCGGCAACCGGGATCGACAGCGGGTAAAGGGCGTCGAGGCGAGCGCCGTTCCAGTACAGCGGCGCTGGGGACCCGGACACGTTGGAGATCATCACGTTCGGCGGGCGTAGCAGCCCGTGGTGACCGAAGAGCATACCCAGCCCCAGCGGTGCGGCCCCCATCGCGCTCATCGCGAGGACCTGCAGCTGAGTGCGAGAGGCCAGCGCGGCCTTGCCTTCGCGCATGCCGGCCCGCACAGCCGCGAGCCGCTCGCCCGCGTCGGCCAGGTTGGTAGCCAGGCCGCACGTCAACGTCGCGATCTTGTTCCCCGCATCCGCGGTGTCGCCCCGGCCGCCTTCGGGCCGGGTGCGGCGCAGCGAAACCGGCACCATCGCCACCAGCGGCGCCCGCGGCAGCGCCCCCTTACTGGTCAGATAGCTGCGCAGCGCCCCGGCACACATGGCGAGCACTACGTCGTTGACGGTGGCGTCGCTGTGCTTGGCGACCAGCCGCAGCCGTTCCAACGGCCAGGAGCACCCGGTGAACGACCGGGCCCCGTCGATCGACACGTTGAGCATCGTGCGGGGCGCGACCAATGACAGCGGCCCGCCGTGGTGGCGCAGCGCTTGCTCGAGCGTGCCGGCGAGCGCGGGCACCAGCCCGGCGGCCTCCCGGGCCATGCCCCAGGCCGTCGCCAGCGCCCAACCCGGCAGCCCAAACAGGTCCAGACCGCCCCGCCGCGAGGCCGGTGCGGGCTTCGGGGCGGGCTCGGCCGGCTCCCACAGCGCGGGCTCCTCGCGGCGGGCGGGGTCAAGGCTCAACGCCGCGCGCAGCATCCCCATCGCGGAGACCCCGTCGGCGAGCGCGTGGTGGATCTTGATGTACACGGCGTACCGGCCGTCGGCGAGACCCTCGATCAGGTGCACCTCCCACAGCGGGCGGTCCCGGTTCAACGGGGCCGCGTGCAGCCAGGACACCAGCGCCCACAACTCCGCCATCCCGGCGGGCTGCGGCAGCGCCGAATACTGCACGTGGTAGTCGAGGTCGACCTCGCCGCCCGAATCCCACCCCCACTGTCCCAGCGACGTCAGCGACCGGCGAGCCCGCTTGCGCCAAAAGCCGGAGACCTCGTCGCGGCCGACGGCCGCGGCGAACATCTCGCGCACATCCGAGGCGAAGGCGCCGTCGGGCGGGGTGAACAACGCCAGACCGCCAACCTGCATCTGACAATTCTCGGACTCGGCGAGCAGGAACATCGAATCGGTCGGGGACATGGGAATCAACATCAGGTCACAAACTCCAAACACAGCAGGAGCGGCCACGACGGCCACGGATTGTGCGAAATCGCCGGTCCGGCTGGGCGAATCGTGTCGACCCATGCCCCGATCCCGTCGAGGGTGCCTTCGCCTCGGATCTCCAGGTCGGCGGCAATCCCGCTGGTCGCGGTGCGAACACACCTCGTTACGGTCGGCGAAGTTGAGTGCCACCCTCCAGGCCCGCAGAGAACGTGGCCGCGATTCGAGGGGTGTGTTACCGCTGCGACTGAGACTACTCCACACAGCGGGCGTTGTCGCGGTCACAACCGCGGGTATGTGCGGATCCTACGGCTGGCCGGGCCGCACCCGCACCATCAGCGCATGCACCTCGGCTAGCAGGGTGTCCGTCTCGTCGACGAGTTCCCCGGCGACGAACCCCTAACGGGCGGGATTGTCGCGCTACCACTTCGTCCACTGCCCCGCCTTGTCCCCGGCGAGCAGCGTTACAGCTCGTCGTGCCGGGTTGAGAGCAGCTGGCGACGCCGCGAGCAGTCGCAACGAGAGCGCCTACGTCCCGGGGCCGATATTGCGGGCAGGTCGGGTGCGCAGGTCATGGACGTATTCAGCTGGGGCGCCGGCGATTTCGGCAGCGTCGGCCATCACCCCCAGGTAGCGCGCCGACGGCAACCCGCCCTCCCAGGCGTCGACCACGTACAACCAGGCGAGCACCGGATCGAGGGTATCGAGGGTGGTGTCCGCAGAAAGCCCGGTTAACCGATCCACCCGGCAGCGGATCTTCTTGTGGATGCCGAGTTCCGAGCCCTCCCACCTGTCCAGGTTCTTCTCGTCCGAAGGCGTCACGTCGTAGAGCACCACGAACACCTTCGCCCCCGGATCCTCGACAATGGTGGCCAGCGCTCCCTCCCAGCCGATGTCCTCACCGCCGAAGGTGAGCCGCCAGCCGTGCAGCCAACCGGTCCCGGTCATCGGCGAGTGCGGTGCCCGCTGCAGCATCTGGTCTGGATGCATGTTCGATCCGTAGGCGGCGTAGAGCGGCACGGGAAAAGCTTAAACGGCGCCTGCACGATAAGCGGGCAACCGACGGCTGGGCTCGGCTTGATTGCCCGGCTGGCCCCCTCGCCGGGGCGCGGCAACGATGCTTCCCGGCTCGCGCTGCTTCGCGGCGCGCATCGGCGCCGGGCTAGGTTATGGCAGTGGCGACCCGCATTGTGATCCTCGGAGGCGGCCCGGCCGGTTACGAGGCGGCTCTGGTGGCCGCGGCGCGCGGCACAGCGATCGCCCGGGTCACTTTGATCGACTCCGATGGCATCGGCGGCGCCTCCGTACTGGCCGACTGCGTACCGTCCAAGACGTTCATCGCGTCCAGCGGGGTGCGCACCGAGCTGCGCCGGGCCCCGCATCTCGGGTTCGACATCCACTTCACCGACGCCGAGATCGAGCTCGGACAGATCCACGAGCGGGTCAAGTCGCTGGCCGCCGCGCAGTCCGCCGACATCACCACCCAGTTGGTCGATTCCGGTGTGGAGGTGATCGCCGGGCGGGGCGAGCTGGCCGACCCTGCGCCCGGTCTGGCCCACCACCGCATCACCGTGACCGCGACGGATGGCACCAGCAACGTGCGCGACGCCGACGTGGTGCTGATCGCCACGGGTGCCAGCCCGCGGGTGCTACCGAACGCGCAGCCGGACGACGAACGCATCCTGACCTGGCGTCAGCTCTACGACCTGGACAGACTGCCCGAGCACCTCGTCGTCGTCGGTTCGGGGGTGACCGGTGCGGAGTTCGTCAACGCCTACACCGAGCTTGGCGTCAGGGTCACCGTGGTGGCCAGCCGGGACCGGGTGTTACCGCACGAGGACACCGACGCGGCGATGGTGTTGGAGCGCTCGTTCGCCGAACGCGGCGTCACGCTGGTCAAAAACGCCCGAGCCGAATCGGTCGTCCGCACCGATACCGGGGTGCTGGTCAGGATGACCGACGGGCGCACCGTCGAGGGCAGCCATGCGCTGATGACTGTCGGGTCGGTGCCCAACACTGCCGGCCTGGGGTTGGAGCGGGTGGGCATCGACCTCGCTGAGGGCAACTACCTGAAAGTCGACCGGGTGTCCCGAACGTCGGTGCCCGGGATCTACGCCGCCGGTGACTGCACCGGCCTGCTGCCGCTGGCGTCGGTCGCCGCGATGCAGGGCCGGATCGCGATGTATC
>NZ_JBYCKY010000481.1:0-3283 GCF_057473605.1 Mycobacterium sp. TH-M82
CACCGTCGAGAAGGTGCGCGACCGGCTCAACCCGAAGCTGACGATCGGCGGCATCCTGGTCACCCGCTACGAGCCGCGCACGGTCAACTCCCGCGAGGTCATGGCCCGGGTGCTGGAACGCTTCGGCGATCTGGTGTTCGACACGGTCATCACGCGCACCGTGCGTTTCCCGGAAACCAGTGTCGCCGGAGAGCCCATCACCACCTGGGCGCCGAAGTCCGGCGGCGCCCAGGCCTATCGTGCGGTGGCGCGCGAAGTCATCGACCGATTCGGCGCGTGAGTCACGACTCTGTGTCAGCCGACACGTCAGCCGATACGTCAGCCGGCGCCCGGAACGGCTTCCAGGTTCGGCTGACCAATTTCGAGGGACCGTTCGACCTGCTGCTGCAGCTGATCTTCGCGCATCGCCTCGACGTCACGGAGGTGGCATTGCACCAGGTCACCGACGAGTTCATCGCCTACGCCCGGGAGATCGGCCAGCGGCTGGGGCTGGAGGAGACGACGGCGTTTCTGGTGATCGCCGCGACACTGCTCGACCTGAAAGCGGCGCGGCTGCTGCCCGCCGGGCATGTCGAGGACGAAGAGGACCTGGCTTTGCTGGAGGTTCGCGATCTGCTGTTCGCGCGGCTGCTGCAGTATCGGGCGTTCAAGCACGTTGCGGAGATGTTCGCGGAGTTGGAGGCGGCCGCGCTGCGCAGCTATCCGCGGGCGGTGTCCCTGGAGGACCGGTTCGCCAACCTGCTGCCCGAGGTGATGCTGGGTGTCGACGCCGGCCGATTCGCCCAGATCGCGGCGATCGCGTTCACGCCGCGGCCGGTGCCGACGGTGGCCACCGAGCATCTGCACGAGGTGATGGTGTCGGTGCCCGAGCAGGCCGTTCGGCTGCTGTCGCTGTTGGAGGACCGGGGGACCGGTCAGTGGGCGTCGTTTGCCGAGCTGGTCGCCGACTGCCGGGTGGCGATCGAGATCGTCGGTCGCTTCCTTGCGCTGCTCGAACTGTACCGGGTCCGGGCGGTAGCATTCGACCAGTCAGAACCGCTTGGTGTGCTCCAGGTTTCGTGGACCGGAGAACGTCCGACCGATGAAGATCTTATGAAAGCAGACACCCTCTCGTGACTGACGAAGCGCCCGATCCCGGCCCGGGTATCGACGTCGCGACCGCGCCCGAGCTCGACGACGCCGAGTTGGCCGCGGTGTTAGAAGCGCTGCTGCTGGTGGTGGATACTCCGATCACCGTGGCGGCGTTGGCCGCGGCCACCGAGCAGCCGGTGTACCGGATCGCGGCGAAGCTGCGGGGGATGGCCGACGAACTGACCGAACGGGACAGCGGCATCGACCTGCGGGAGGCGGGCGGCGGGTGGCGGATGTACACCCGCAACCGATTCGCACCCTATGTGGAGCGGTTGCTTTTGGACGGCGCGCGGTCGAAGCTGACCCGCGCCGCGTTGGAGACGCTGGCGGTGGTCGCCTACCGCCAGCCGGTGACCCGCGCCCGGGTCAGCGCGGTGCGCGGGGTGAACGTGGACGCGGTGATGCGCACCCTGCTGGCGCGGGGGCTGATTACCGAGGCCGGTACCGACCCGCACACCGGCGCGGTGACGTTCGCTACCACCGAGCTCTTCTTGGAGCGGCTGGGATTGTCGTCACTGGCCGATCTGCCCGATATCGCCCCGCTGCTTCCCGATATCGATGTGATCGATGATCTCAGCGAGTCGCTGGACAGTGAGCCGCGTTTCATGAAACTCGGCGGCGGCGCGGCTGTCTTTGATCAACCGCCGTCGTTCGACGTGGACCGCGACTAATGACCGAGCCCGGCCAGCCCGGGGGCATCCGGTTGCAAAAGGTGTTGTCGCAGGCTGGGATTGCATCGCGGCGAGCTGCCGAGAAGATGATCGTCGACGGCCGCGTCGAAGTGAACGGGCGGACGGTCACCGAGCTGGGCACCCGGGTCGACCCCACGGCCGCGGTGATCCGCGTCGACGGGGCGCGGGTGACGGTCGACGACACGCTGGTGTATCTGGCGTTGAACAAGCCGCGGGGTATGCACTCGACGATGTCAGACGACCGCGGCAGGCCGTGCGTCGGCGACCTGATCGAGCATCGGGTCCGCGGCAACACGAAGCTGTTTCACGTGGGGCGCCTGGACGCCGACACCGAGGGGCTGATGTTGCTGACCAACGATGGCGAGCTGGCACACCGGCTGATGCACCCGTCCTATTCGGTGCCGAAGACATATGTGGCGACAGTGCGCGGAGCGGTGCCGCGTGGGCTCGGCAAGCAATTGCGCAGCGGCGTCGAACTCGACGACGGCCCAGCCCATGTCGACGACTTCGCGGTGGTCGACGCCGTGCCGGGTAAGACACTGGTGCGGCTGACGCTGCACGAGGGACGCAAGCGCATTGTGCGCCGGCTGCTGGCCGCGGTCGGCTTTGAAGTCCAAGAGTTGGTGCGCACCGACATCGGTGTGGTGTCGCTGGGGGAGCAGCGTCCGGGCAGTATTCGGGTGCTGGGGCGCAAGGAGGTCGGGGAGCTGTACCAGGCGGTCGGGCTGTGAGGCGCGTCGTCGTCGCGGTGGACGGTCCAGCCGGCACCGGAAAGTCCTCGGTATCAAGGCAATTGGCATGCGCGCTTGGGGCACGCTACCTGGACACCGGCGCGATGTACCGAATTGTCACCCTTGCGGTGCTGCGGGCCGGGATCGATCTGCGCGACACTGAAGCGATCGGGGACACTGCAGAAAAGGTTTCGCTTTCCGTCGGCTGTGACCCCGGCGAAGATCGCGCTTACCTTGGCAGGGAGGATGTCTCGACCGAGATCCGCGGCGATGAAGTTACCCGCGCGGTGTCGGCGGTGGCGGCGGTCCCGGTGGTACGTACCCGGCTCGTCGGCCTGCAGCGTGGCCTAACCCTCGGCTCCGGCAGCGTGGTGGTCGAGGGCCGCGACATCGGAACGGTGGTGCTGCCCGACGCCGACGTGAAGATCTTCTTGACCGCTTCGGCCGAGACCCGGGCGCGGCGGCGCAACGAGCAGAATATTGCCGCGGGTGGCGCAGATGATTACGACCGGGTGCTGGCGCAGGTGCGCCGTCGTGATCATCTGGACTCGACCCGAGCGGTGTCACCGCTACGCGCCGCCGACGACGCGGTAGTGGTGGACACCAGCGAGATGAGCGAGGTCCAGGTGGTCACCGGTCTACGGGAGTTGGTCGAGCAACGGACCGGAGCGGTGCGGTGAGCCCCCCGGATTCCGACGGCACCTGGGTCGACGAAAGTGACTGGGAACC
>NZ_JBYCKY010000482.1:0-10824 GCF_057473605.1 Mycobacterium sp. TH-M82
CACGGTGAACCGCGAGTGCGGCTCGGCCCACGCCAACCGGACCTCGCGCACCAGCTAGTAGTCGCGGCGGGTACCGCTCGCCCCGCGCTGTAGCCAGGTCTTGGTCCGGGCGGGACAGCTCGTGGCGATCCACGCCACCCCGACATCCCGGCAGAAGTCGATGTCTTCGAAACGGTCGACGGTCCAGCAGTACAGCGCCCTGCCCTGAGCGGCCGCGCGGTCCACCAGTTGCGGATGCTCCCGCAGCGTGGCGATCGACGGACCGATCGCGGTGGCTCCGACGGTAGTGGCGGCACTGCCGCGCAGATACCGAGAGGCCGACCCGAGCAGCACCGTGGGCAGCAGCGGCGCGGCGCGGCGGATCCGCCAGACCGCGGCCGCCGAAAACGACATCACCACCGCACGTGACCGTGCCGCCGAAGCCGGCGCCGCGATCCCGAACCGCTGCAGTAGCGCCAACACTTTGCGCTCCACCAGCGCGCCGTAGCGGACCGGGTGCTTGGTTTCGATGAAGATCTTCACCGGACGGTTCCAGTCCAAGACCAGTGCCACCAGCGCGTCGAGTGTCAGCAGGCCGGTATCGCCGGGGTCGGTGAGATCACCGTGGTCACCGCCGGCGTGCCGGCTGCTGTGCCAGGCGCCGTAGTCCAGCTCGCGCAACTGCGCCAGGGTCATCTCGCTGACCAGGCCGGCTCCGGTTGAGGTGCGGTCCACCCGGCGGTCGTGTAGACAGACCAGATGACCGTCACTGGTCAGCCGCACGTCGCACTCGACCCCGTCTGCACCCTCCTTGAGGGCAAGGTCATAGGCCGCCAGCGTGTGTTCCGGCCGCCTGATCGACGCGCCACGGTGGGCGACCACGAAAGGGTGCCCGACCAGGACTTCGTCGGCCGATACCATGGCTCTACGCTGCCGGTTCCCGCCCGTCCGATACGAGCACGGCAGCCGACGGCGGGTTTTCGGCGGGTTGTTCCGGTGCGTCCCGCCGATCGTCGGCCACCACCACCCACCGGTGCGCGGGCCGCTGCGCCGCATAGCGCTCGAACCCCTCGAAGACCCTCACCGCGGCTGCGACCGCGGCCGCACCCAGCAGGTAGGCGATCATCATCGCCACCGTGTTGTTGGCGATGCCCTGGGCGTCGTGTGCCCGACTCGTGGCGGTGGCAAGGATCGACATCGCAGTGCTGAGAGCCCACAGCAGCCACCACACCACAATCGGCTTGCGCAACCGCGGTAACCGGCCCTCCCACGCGGCGACTTCGAGCACATACACCGGCGCCCAGGCCAGGTTGACCAGCGGCACCAGGCAGCCGGCCCACAGCGCCCAGCCCGGCCGCCAATCGGGCGGGTGCAGTTGGGCGAAGGACCTGAAGGCCATGGCCCGGCGCGCGATCAGCCAACGGGTCAGCAGCACAGCGCAGCCGGTCACTGCCGCGACGGCCGCCACGCTGGCCAGCCCGGCCAACCATACCGCGGCCCCCGCCACCACCGGGTGCAGCACAATGGTGCGGTTGACGATCAGCAGCGCATAGACCACCGCCTGCGCAAGTGCGGCGACACCCAGCACCACCATGGTCACGACCAGCATCTTCCGCGCCGCCCGAGCGTTACGGACCGACGGCCCGCGACGCTCCGGCGACTTCGGCGGTGCCGCCGACGGGTCCACCCGGTCCATCAGGCTCCACCGAGGTATCCGCGCGTAGCGGGGAGTGGGACCCAACGGGCGACGCCACCGGCGCGGCGGTGGAGGCGGGCCGGGCCGCACCGCGATCCAGCGGTAACCGGGTGTCAGCCCAGGCGCGGTGCGCCGCGAGGTGGCCACCGCCGTAAGCTGGGTGTTCCCGCGCAGGCTCTGCTGTAGCTCGGCTTCCTGCGCATCCGTCAGCGGCGCCCACAGTGCGCCGTTACACCGCGGGCACCACGCCCGCCGCCGGTCACGCACATTCCATCGGGTGCCGCACCGGGAGCACACCTGGATCACCGCACCAGCGTAGCGATCGGTCGGCCTGGATGTGGCTCTTGGGCATACGCCAGCTATACCGGTGGTATCCACAGTTTCCACAGGCTTATCCACAACAGGGCCGCAAGCCGCACCGCGCTGACCCGCCCTCTGCGTGCCAACCGGGCCACAGTTGTGGACAACATTTCACTGGCGCACCGCCGCCATTAACATCCCCGCCGGGTATCCAGCGAAATGCCTTGCCACGCTAACTATCTGCTACCGGAGTCGGTCGCGGCGGTTCCCCAGGGCCCACACCGGCCCGCAATTTCCACAGCGGCACCCGGCGCGCTATGATCGCGACCGCAACCTGTTGTGACATATCTCACGGGAGCTGATGGCGAGTGCAGGTCAGGACAGTTCGATGACGACACACCCGATCGGATCGCAGTCCGCGGCGTCGCCGTCGCAATGGTATGCGGGGTATCCAGGGTCTCCGGGTTATCCGGGGTATCCGGTGTATCCGGGGTATCCGGGTTCGCCGACCTGTAATCGTGCCTATCTGCTGGCCGGCGTGCGCGCCGGGTTGATCGCACTGGTGTTGCTGACGGTCCTGGTCGGGATCGTTGTGCTCTGAGGCGAATTCCGCCGGGCGCCGGGCGTTCTTGCGGTGAACGCCGTCATAGAGCAATGTTGACGGCGGGTCGATAACGATCGAAGGAAGGAACCCCGTGGCTGAATACACTTTGCCGGATTTGGACTGGGACTACGGCGCGCTGGAACCGCACATCTCGGGTCAGATCAACGAGTTGCATCACGCCAAACACCACGCCGCCTACGTCAAGGGCGCCAACGATGCGCTCGCCAAGCTCGAGGAGTTGCGCGCCAAGGAAGACTTCTCGGCGGTTCTGCTCTACGAGAAGAACCTCGCGTTCAACCTCGCCGCCCACGTCAACCACAGCCTGTGGTGGAAGAACCTCTCCCCCGACGGCGGTGACAAGCCGACCGGGGAACTCGCAGCCGGCATCGATGACGCATTCGGATCGTTCGACAAGTTTCGTGCGCAGTTCCACGCTGCCGCCACCACCGTGCAGGGTTCCGGCTGGGTGGCGCTCGGCTGGGACACCCTCGGCCAGAAGCTGCTGATCTTCCAGGTCTACGACCACCAGACCAACTTCCCGCTCGGCATCGTCCCGCTGCTGGTGCTCGACATGTGGGAGCACGCGTTCTACCTGCAGTACAAGAACGTCAAAGCCGACTTCGCCAAGGCGTTCTGGAACGTGGTCAACTGGGCGGACGTACAGTCGCGGTACGCCGCTGCCACGTCGAAGACCGCGGGGCTGATCTTCGGCTGAGCCTGCTTTCCCTCGGATGGGGATCCGGTCAGCACGCTGCCGGACCCGGCTGTCACACTCGGTAGCAAATGCGACCCGCCGCCGATCGCGCCTGGGTGCACGTTGCCTCGCCGGCCGTGGCAGTGCTCGCGTGGCACCGCTGCCGCGCCCTGACCCGCAGCGCCGACAGTGACAGCGACGGGATTTCGGTTGATAGACCGTGTTTGACAGGACATGCGTCACTCTGGTCGAGCTGCCGACCGGGTTCGCGGGCCACCAGGGTCGATCCCTGCCAAGTTCGCTCTTGGTTGTGCACCTGACTATCGCTACGATGATCAGCAAACGAGAGCACGCCCGCCTTGTGGAGGTTACATCGATGAGCACGACGTTCGCCGCTCGGCTGAACCGCCTCTTCGACACGGTGTACCCGCCCGGGCGCGGTCCGCACACGTCTGCCGAGGTGATCGCTGCACTCAAGGCCGAAGGCATCACGATGTCGGCTCCGTATCTGTCCCAGCTGCGCTCCGGCAACCGGACGAACCCGTCGGCGGCGACCATGGCGGCGTTGGCCAACTTCTTCCGGATCAAGCCCACTTTTTTCACCGATGACGATTACTACGAGAAGCTCGACGCCGAGTTGTCGTGGCTGGCCGGTGTCCGCGACGAGGGCGTACGCCGCATCGCTACGCGAGCCGCCGGACTCTC
The DNA here is from genome assembly GCF_057473605.1 of Mycobacterium sp. TH-M82. Lineage (NCBI taxonomy): Bacteria > Bacillati > Actinomycetota > Actinomycetes > Mycobacteriales > Mycobacteriaceae > Mycobacterium > Mycobacterium sp. TH-M82. Next base: position 3,979 of record NZ_JBYCKY010000482.1, read on the forward strand.
ACCCGATGCCCAGGAGGACATCCTGGCCCGGATAGCCGAGTTGCGTAGCAAAGAGCACCTGAGCGCCTGAATCGTCGAGCTCCGAGATACCGGGAGGCAGCGGGGATGGGCCTGTTCAGCAAGCAGAAGAGCCGTGCGACCCGCCGTGCCGAGGCACGCGCGATGAAGGCTCGCGCCAAACTGGAAGCCCGGCTGGCCGCCAGGGCCGAGGCGCGTCGTTTCAAGGCCACCCAGCGCGCCGAAGCCAAAGCGCTCAGAGCGCAGCTGAAGTCTCAGCAGGACAGCGACCGTAGCGCGCTGAAGGCCGCGAAGGTGCAGCTCAAGGCTGCCCGGGAGGGAAGGCTGCTGTCACCGGCCCGGATCCGCCGGGCGCTGACGGTCTCCCGGCTGTTGGCGCCGATCGCGGTCCCGGTGGCCTACCGGGTTGCCATGGCCGCCCGCGGGCTGATCGACGAGCGCCGCGCCGACCGGCTCGGGGTGCCGCTGGCCCGGATCGGCCAGTTCTCCGGGCCCGGCGCCCAGCTGTCGGCGCGTATCGCCGGGGCGGAGAAGACGCTGCACATGGTGCGTGACGGAAAACCCAAGGATGCCGAGACCCAGCGGTTCGTGGCCGCCCTCACCGAACGGCTGACCGAGCTGTCCACCGCCGTCACCGCCGCGCAGAATATGCCGTCCGCACGTCGACGCACGGCGCACGCCGCGGTCTGCGAGCAACTCGACGGCATCGACGCCGACCTGATGGCGCGGCTGGGGCTGGCATGACCGGGCGAGTCGCCGCAAGTGCCCTGGCCCGGAGTGTGGCGGTGGCGTCGACGGGTCTGCTGCTGGCGGCGATGCTGTTCGCGGCAACCGGGATCGCCGCTGCGCACGCCGTGCTGGTGTCGACCGACCCGGTCGCGGAAGCCGAGTTGACCGCCGGCCCGGGCCGGGTCAGCGCTACCTTCAACGAGCGGCTGCAGACCACGTTCGCGGCCATGACTGTGGTCGGCCCGGACGGCAACCTCTGGTCCACCGGAGCGGCGCAGGTGCAAGGGGCGGTGGTCAGCGTGGCGATGCGCCCCCTCGGACCTGCCGGCGCCTACACGGCGAATTACCGGGTGACCTCGTCGGACGGACACGTGGTGTCGGGATCGTGGCGCTTCCGCCTCACGGTCGCCGGCGCCGGCGAGCCCGGACCCCCGGTGGCGGCCGGCGAGAAGCCCGGCGGCGGCATGCCGATCTGGCCGTTCGTGGTCGGCGCGGCCGTCATCGTCGGTGCCGGGCTGTGGGTGGCGCGACCGAAGTCGTGATGGCCGGCAGCCCATGCCGGCCATGGCAGGTACTGTTCGAGTGCACGACGAGAGACCGCAAAGGATCACCCGCATGCCAGACCCGCAGGATCAACCCGAGCACGAACCCGCACAGTCAGAGGCCGCCGAACCACCCGAGACACCCGCGGCTCCTACACCAGCTCAACCCCCCGCACCGGCCAAAAAAGCACCTGCCAAGGCCGTGAAGAAAACCGCGAAGAAACCAGCCGGCAAAAAGCAGCCCGCCAAGAAAGCACCCGCTAAAAAGGCAGTCGACGCGGTGCCCCAGGCGGCCGATGCCGGTGCCAGAGCGGCGGCGGCAGCAGCGAAGTCAACGGTCGACGCGGCTCGCAGTCCGGTCACCGCACCGACCCTGACACCGGCGCCGTCGTCTCGCCGGCCGCCCGCCGCCCTGCTGACCGCGGCTGCACTCGGCCTGGTGGCGATGCTGTTGGTCCGGCGGCTTCGGCGGCGCAGCGCGCGAGGCGGTTGAGCTGCGTGACCGCGGCGTTCCGGCCCACCGCCGACCTCGTCGACGACATCGGGCCCGACGTTCGCAGTTGCGACACCCAGTTCCACCAGTTCGGCGGCCGCACCGAATTCGCCGGCCGGATCGCCACCGTGCGCTGTTTCGAAGACAATGCACTGTGCAAATCGGTGCTATCCGAGCCCGGCGCCGGCCGGGTGCTGGTGGTCGACGGCGACGGTTCGCTGCACACCGCCCTGATCGGTGACGTTATTGCCGAGTTGGCCCGCAGCAACGGCTGGGCGGGGCTCATCGTCTACGGCGCCGTGCGCGACGCCACGACCCTGCGCACTCTCGACGTCGGCATCAAGGCACTGGGCACCAACCCGCGCAAGAGCGGCAAGACCGGAGCCGGTCAGGTCGACGTCACCGTCGAGTTCGGCGGGATCACATTCGTCCCGGGTGAGACCGCCTACAGCGACGACGACGGCATCGTCGTGGTCGCGTGATCCTCACCACCGCGAGCATGCGCAAAATCGCACGCGCGGTGCCCGCGCAGTGCGATTTTGTGCATGCTCGCTGGGCTCAAAGAATTTGGGCCAGTCTGGTTGGTGGTGTCACGCAGCGCCCCGGGCAGGATGTAGCTGCCGACCGCCGAGACGAAGAAGAACACCACCACCACCACCACCGCCGCGGTCGGGTTCACCCATGCCGGCCAGCCGCTGAACGCCACGAACGCCGTGAGCAGCAGGGTGGCGAACGAGTAGCGCAGCGCGGCCCGGTGCGCGATATCGGCGTCGATATGTGCGCGGTGATCGATTCCCAGGCCTGTGCACACGCCCGGCGATTCTAGGTCTAGGAGATACTCTCGCCGGGGTGCGATTCGCGTTCAACATCACAGCAGACCTCCTGGACGCAACTCTGGCGGCCTGGCGGGACACAGCTAACAAACCGGTAACGGCCAGCAAACGTCGAAGCGCCGAATGACTGGTGTTTGGCCGCTGCGCTCAAGCCATCAGGCGCAGTAGCTCGTCGCTGGTGATCAACCGTTCGTGCGTGGCCGGGAACCCGAGGTTCCTCACCGGACGTCGAAACAGCAGCCAGCTCATTCGTGCTATCCGGTATCGGAATATCGGGTTGGCATACACGTCGAAACTCCTGCTGTCGATCTGGTCGAACCGAGTCCCAGTTCGCTCACTGCCCACCCGGCCCACTCCTGGTTATTAGACACTCAATCACTAGCAAACAAAAGACGACGCGCCGAGAAACGGGTGCCAGCTCTCTGCCGCGCCGCAGGACCCATTATCGGCCAACCTTTAATGTATCGCGGCGGTCGTCGGTTTGATCGGAGCCGGCAGCGCGGTCTCGCCCATCAGATACCGATCCACGCCTGCCGCCGCGGCGCGGCCTTCGGCGATCGCCCAGACGATCAGCGACTGGCCGCGGCCCATGTCACCGGCGACGTAGACGCCGGGCACCGACGTCGCGAATTCCGCGTCGCGCTCGACGGTACCCCGGCCGTTGAACTCCACCCCGAGGTCGGTCAGCAGGCCGGCCCGTTCGGGTCCGGCGAACCCCAACGCCAGGAGCACCAGGTCGGCTTCCATCTCGAAGTCGGTGCCCTCGACCTTCTCGAATTTTCCGTGCCGGCGGCGCACTTGGTGGGCACGCAGCCCGGTGACGTGACCGTCACGGCCGGTGAACTCCTCGGTGTTGACCGCGAACACCCGGTCGCAACCCTCTTCGTGGGCAGCCGACGTGCGCATGATCAGCGGCCACATCGGCCACGGGGTCGACGCGTCGCGGGTGTCCGGCGGGCGGGGCATGATCTCGAACTGATGCACGCACGTCCCGCCCTGCCGGTGCACGGTGCCCAGGCAGTCGGCGCCGGTGTCGCCGCCGCCGATGATGATGACCTTCTTGCCGTGCGCGGTGATCGGCGGCTGGCCGTCGGGTCCCAGCACGTCGTCTCCGGCTTGGACGCGGTTCGCCCAGGGCAGGTATTCCATCGCCTGGTGGATTCCCTCGAGCTCACGGCCCGGGATCGGAAGGTCGCGCCAGGCGGTGGCACCACCGGCCAGCACCACCGCGTCGAAGTCTGAACGCAGGTGCTGCGCTGTGATGTCAACGCCGGCGTTGACGCCGGCACGGAAAACCGTGCCCTCGGCCTTCATCTGCACCAGCCGCCGGTCGATGAAGCGCTTTTCCATCTTGAACTCGGGAATGCCGTAGCGCAGCAGCCCGCCGATACGGTCGTCGCGCTCGAACACCGTGACCGCGTGGCCGGCCCGGGTCAGCTGCTGGGCGGCGGCCAGCCCGGCCGGCCCGGAGCCCACCACCGCCACCGACTTGCCGGTCAGAGTCTCCGGCCGAAGCGGTTGCACCCAACCTTCTTTGAAGGCCCGCTCCACGATCTCGTACTCGATCTGCTTGATGGTCACCGCAGGCTGGTTGATGCCCAGCACACAGGCCGGCTCGCACGGCGCCGGGCAGAGTCGGCCGGTGAAATCCGGGAAGTTGTTGGTGGCGTGCAGTCGGTCGAACGCCTCGCGCCAGCGGCCGGTGCGCACCAGGTCGTTCCACTCCGGGATCAGATTGCCCAGCGGGCAACCGGTGTGGCAGAACGGAACACCGCAGTCCATGCAGCGGGCCGCCTGCTGGCGCAGCGGTTCCTCGGTGAACTCCTGGTAGACCTCCTTCCAGTCGTGCACCCGCTGGGCCACCGGCCGCCGCTGCGGCAGGATGCGCTCGGTGTATTTGAGGAAACCCCGCGGATCAGCCACCTGCGAACTCCATGACTGCCACACTCGGGTCGGTGCCGGTGGCTTCTGCGTCGGCGATGATCTGCAGCATCCGCTTGTAGCCGCGTGGCATCACCTTGGCGAACTGGCGCTGCTGAGCCGGCCAGTCGGCCAGGATGCGCCGGGCCGGCGCGGAGTCGGTCGCGTCGGCGTGGGCTAGCAGGATGTCGTGCAGCCAGACCAGGTCGTTCTCGTCGAACTCGTCGAGGTCCGCCAGCTCGGTGTTGAGGTTGGCCGGCAGCTCCCCGTGCGGGTCATAGACGTAAGCCACTCCCCCCGACATACCCGCCGCGAAGTTGCGGCCGGTGCGGCCCAGCACCACGACCTTGCCGCCGGTCATGTACTCGCAGCCATGGTCGCCGACCCCCTCGACCACCGCGTGGGCGCCGGAGTTGCGCACCGCGAACCGCTCGCCGACCACCCCGCGCAGGAAGGCCTCCCCGCTGGTGGCACCGTAGAGAATCACATTGCCCCCGATGATGTTGTCCTCGGCGACGTAGCCGTCCGGCGCATCGGTGGACGGCCGCACCACGATCCGGCCGCCGGACAGTCCCTTGCCGACGTAGTCGTTGGCGTCGCCGTAGACCCGCAGCGTGATGCCGGCCGGCAGGAAAGCGCCGAAACTGTTTCCCGCCGACCCGGTAAAGGTGATGTCGATGGTGCCGTCCGGCAGTCCTTTGCCGCCATAGGCTTTGGTCACCTCGTGGCCGAGCATGGTGCCGACGGTCCGGTTGACGTTGGAGATGGTGGTGGAGAACCGAACCGGTCTCCCGGTATCCAGCGCTTCCCGGCACATCGCGATCAGTTGCTGGTCCAGTGCCTTGTCCAGCCCGTGGTCCTGGCTGGAGGTGCAGTACAGGTCCTGGTTCATAAACGCCGATTCCGGCTCATGCAGCACCGCCGACAGGTCCAGCTTGTGGGCCTTCCAGTGCGCCCGCGCGAGCGTGGTGTCCAGCGCGTTCACCTGCCCGACGGCCTCGTTGACGGTGCGGAAGCCCAGCTGCGCCAGGTATTCCCGGACCTCTTCGGCGATGAACAGGAAGAAGTTCTCCACGAACTCGGGTCTTCCGGTGAACCGCTCGCGCAGCACCGGGTTCTGGGTGGCCACCCCCACCGGACAGGTGTCCAGGTGGCAGACCCGCATCATGATGCAGCCCGAGACCACCAGCGGCGCGGTGGCGAAGCCGAACTCCTCGGCGCCCAGCAGTGCGGCGACCATCACGTCGCGCCCGGTCTTGAGCTGGCCATCGGTCTGCACCACGATCCGGTCACGTAATCCGTTGAGCAGCAACGTCTGCTGTGTTTCGGCCAGCCCCAGCTCCCATGGCGCGCCGGCGTGCTTCAGCGAGGTCAACGGGGCCGCGCCGGTGCCGCCGTCGTGGCCGGAGATCAGCACCACGTCGGCGTGCGCCTTCGATACTCCAGCAGCAACCGTCCCCACCCCGTTCTCGGCGACCAGTTTGACGTGGATCCGAGCCGATGGGTTGGCATTCTTCAGGTCGTGGATCAGCTGAGCCAGGTCCTCGATGGAGTAGATGTCGTGGTGCGGCGGCGGTGAGATCAGGCCTACCCCCGGGGTGGCGTGCCGCACCTCGGCGATCCACGGATACACCTTGTTGCCTGGAAGCTGGCCGCCCTCACCGGGTTTGGCACCCTGGGCCATTTTGATCTGAATGTCGGAACAGTTGGTCAGGTAGTGCGAGGTGACGCCGAAGCGCGCGGAGGCGACCTGCTTGATGGCACTGCGGCGCCAGTCACCGTTTGCGTCGGGATCGAATCGGTCGGCGTGCTCACCGCCCTCGCCGCAGTTCGACCGGCCGCCCAGCCGGTTCATCGCGATGGCCAGTGTCTCGTGGGACTCGGCGGAGATCGAGCCGTAGCTCATCGCGCCGGTCGAGAAGCGCTTGACGATCTCGCCGGCCGGTTCCACCTCCTCCAGCGGGACCGGCGGGCGCACACCGGCGCGGAACTTCAGCAGCCCGCGCAGCGTGGCCAGCCGCTCACTCTGGTCGTCGATCAGCCGGGTGTACTCCTTGAAGATCGCGTACTGGCCGGTGCGCGTGGAGTGCTGCAGCTTGAAGACGGTCTCGGGGTTGAACAGGTGATACTCGCCCTCGCGGCGCCACTGGTACTCGCCACCCACCTCGAGGTCGCGGTGTGCTCGCTCGCCCGGGCGATCCAGGTAGGCCAGCGCATGCCGCGCGGCGATGTCGGCGGCGATGTCGTCCAGGGTGATGCCGCCGATCGCGCAGGTCAATCCGGTGAAGTATTCGTCGAGGACATCCTGGGA
>NZ_JBYCKY010000483.1:0-3514 GCF_057473605.1 Mycobacterium sp. TH-M82
AGATGGACGCGATGAACGACACCGCGATCGTCATGGGGCAAAGCTTCGACAAGTCCAAGAACGACGACTTCTTCTACCTGCCGCCCGAGGCGTTCTCGAACCCGGAGTTCATCCGCGGCATCAAGATGTTCTTTTCCCCCGACGGCAAGTCCACCCGTTTCTTCATCACCCATCAGGGCGATCCGATGACCCCGGAAGGGATCTCGCGGGTCGACTCCGAGCGCCTGGCCGCCCAGGAAGCGCTCAAGCAGTCGTCGCTGTCGAACGCCAAGGTGTTCCTGGGCGGTACGGCTGCCACCTTCAAGGACATGCATGACGGCGCCAAGTACGACCTGATGATCGCGGTGATCTCGGCGCTGACGCTGATCTTCATGATCATGCTGCTGCTGACCCGCAGCGTGGTGGCCGCCCTGGTCATCGTGAGCACCGCGGGCAGCTCGATCGCGGCGTCGTTCGGGCTGTCGGTGCTCATCTGGCAGGACCTGTTCGGTTTCAAGATCCACTGGATCGTGATGGCGTTGTCGGTCATCATCCTGCTGGCCGTCGGATCCGACTACAACCTGCTGTTGGTCTCCCGTTTCAAGGAAGAGATCCACGCCGGGCTCAAGACCGGATACATCCGGTCCATGGCCGGCACCGGCACCGTGGTGACATCGGCGGGTCTGGTGTTCGCCTTCACCATGGCGGCCATGCTGGGCAGCGAACTGACCGTCCTGGGACAGTTCGGCTCCACGGTCTGCATCGGTCTGCTGCTCGACACCCTGGTCGTGCGCACGCTGCTGATGCCCTCGGTCGCCACCATGCTCGGCCGCTGGTTCTGGTGGCCGCAGGTCGTCCACCCCCGGGGCGACTACGGGCGGCGGCCGGTGGCGGCCAAAGAGGACGAGACCTCCCCGATGCCGGTGTTGTCGGCACACCACTGATCGACGTGCAGCTACCCGGACAGCTGCACGCAGACCGCCACGGCTCCGGCACCGACGTGCAGCGCGAGCACCGGGCCCAGCGGGGTCACGATCGCGGGCCCGCACGCGGGTAGCCGCCGGGCAAACACGGCGGCTACCCGGATGGCACCATCGGGGTTGGCCACGTGGTGGACCGCCAGCGCGGCGGACTGCTCCCCCACCAGCTCACAAACCCGGTCGATCACGATCCCGGTAGCGTTGTCGAAGGTGCGCACCCGTTGGGCCAGAACAAGTTTCCCGTCCTCGATGCGCAGCACCGGCTTGAGCGCCAGCGCAGTGCCCAACCACGCCTTGGCGCCGCCGATCCGCCCGCTGCGGCGCAGGTTGTCCAGGCGGTGAACCACCACGAACGCATGGCTGCGGGCCACCGCCGCGCGTGCCGCGTCGGCAGCGGTGTCCAGGTCGGCGCCCGCCGCCGCGGCCCGGGCGGCGGCCAGTGCAACAAAGCCGGTGCCCATCGCGGCCGATCGCGAGTCGACGACGCGCACGGTCGAGCCCAGCTCGGCCGCGGCGTGACGCGCCGCAGCACAGGTCCCCGACAACCCCGACGACAGGTGCACCGCCACCACCCCGTCGCCGCCGCTGTCGGCCAGCGCCTTCCGGTAGGCCACCGCTAGTTCGGCCGGGGTAGCCGCCGCCGTGGTGGCGTGACGCTGGTGGACGTCGTCGGGGATGTCGTCGACACCCTCGCGCAGGCTGACGCCGTCGATCAGGACGTGCAGTGGGACAACGCGAACCCCCCACCTCTCGCGCAGCTCGACCGGCAGCCGCGACGAGGCATCGGTCACCACCACGACAGTCATGAGCGCCGCTCCTTCTCATCGCTGCGCTCTGCATCGTCGTCGGCGCGGGTCACGATCAGTCACACGGCTTCTGAGCCGCCACCTGAGCCTTCTGCGAGGCTTCGGCCAGCGCCTTGAGCATCAGCTCGGCGACCGCCCGGTGGGCCTCGAAGTTCCAGTGGATTCCGTCCGGGTTGCCCCGCCCGCTCATGATCTCTTCAGCCACGGCGGCTTTGAGGTCCACCAGCGGAACATCGCGGCCTTGCGCCCATTCGGTGATCGCCGCCACCGTACCGGGACGGCCGCGGTGAGACTTCCCGTAGGCCTCGGCGATGTGCACAGACGGCAGGCAGGCCACGATCGGGATCCCCGGTCGGTTGAAATCGATTGCGGCGCGCGTCTGTTCGAGGTATTTTGCGCTCAGGTGCGGGGGCAGCGCGGGCCTGGCGACAAGCGAGAACCTGGGTTGCACCCAGCCGTAACCGTCACGCACCCGGCGCCGAAGCCACGACGGACGCACGTAACGGATCAGTTCGCGCAGCGCCGTCGGCAGCACCGACGGCAACGAATCCATCCCGCCGGTCGCAAAGATCACCGCACCAGCCCTGGGCAATGCCGCCCACGCACGCGGGTCCTGGGTCGCCGCCCACCAGATGTCGCGGCAGGTCCAGCCGATCCTACCGATCAATTCCACATCCCAATCCAACTGTGCAGCAACGAGATTGGGCCAAATCCGCGGATCGTCGGCGGGCAGCCCCCCGGTGGGTCCGTAGTAGGCCAGGGAGTCGGCGAACACCAGCAGCGCGGGGCGTGCCTCAGAGGACATCGCCGAACACCTGCGCCGACGCATTCCACACATCCAGCCGCCAGCCGATCGCGTCGAACCCGTCGTCGTCGCCGCGGGAGTGACCGGAAAGTTGCACCCAGCTCGCGTTGCCCATGCCGCCCAGGATCGGCCAGTTGCCGACCGGCAGCTTCAGCAGCGCGGCCGACAGCGCAGCGATCAACCCGCCATGGGCGACGAGCACCACCGGCCGATCCGGCTGGTCGGGGTTACCCCACTCCGGATTACCGGCGACCAGCTCGGCGACCAGCGGCATGCTGCGCGCGGCCACGTCCACCCGGCTCTCCCCGCCGTGCGGCGCCCACGTAGCATCTTCGCGCCACGCCAGGCGGGCACCCGGGACCTCGGCGTCGATCTGCGTGTGCGTCAAGCCCTGCCAGTCCCCGAGATGTGTCTCGCGCAGCCGCTCGTCGACCCGGACGTCCACGCCGGACCGCTCCCCCAGCGTCACCGCGGTGTCGTAGGCGCGCCGCAGGTCGGAGGAGACGATCAGCAGCGGCTGCTGCTTGCCCAGCGCCTCGGCCGCGGCATGCGCCTGCGCCCGGCCGAGCTCGCTGAGCTGGGTGTCCAGCTGACCCTGCATCCGGCTGCCGCGGTTGTAGGCGGTCTGGCCGTGCCGCAACATCACCAGGCGACGGATTCTCATCGCGGGTCCAACGGTTCCGCCGACAGGTCCACCGGCAGCACCGGGCAGTCGCCCCACAGACGGTCCAGCGCGTAGAAGTCGCGGTCGTCCTGATGTTGGATGTGTACGACGATGTCGCGGTAGTCCAGCAATGTCCAGCGGCCCTCCCGGGTCCCCTCACGCCGCGCGGGCTTGTAGCCCGCGCGGCGCATCTTCTCCTCGACCTCGTCGACGATGGCGTTGACCTGCCGCTCGTTGGACGCCGACGCGATGACGAAGCAGTCCGTGATGACCAGCTGGC
>NZ_JBYCKY010000484.1:0-1415 GCF_057473605.1 Mycobacterium sp. TH-M82
GCCGGTAGAGCACGTCTTCGACTTCGGCGGGGTAGACGTTTTCGCCGCCGGAGATCACCATGTCTTTCACCCGGTCGATCACCCAGATGTATCCGTCGTCGTCGGTCCGGCCGATGTCGCCGGTGTGAAACCAGCCCTGCGCGTCGATCACCGCGGCGGTGGCATCCGGGTTGCGCCAGTACCCGGCCATCACCTGCGGCCCGCGTACGCAGATCTCGCCGCGCTCACCCGCCGGCACCGGGTTGTTGTCCGCATCGACCAGTCGCACCTCCGACAGCGGCAGCACCTGATGACCGGCCGCGCCGATCTTCACGCCCACCTCGTCGGTGCGCAGCACCAACGCCAGCGGGGCGGTTTCGGTGAGTCCGTACCCCTGCGCGAACGGGATGCCGCGTTTGCCGTAGGTGCCGATCAGCGTCTCGGGCACCGGCGCCCCACCGCAGATCAGGCAGCGCAGACTGGACAGGTCGGCCGCGGCGAACTCGGGGAGCTGACTGATGAACAAGAACATCGCCGGCACCCCGAACATGGTGGTGACCCGGTCTTCTGCGATGAGCGTGAGCGCTTGGCCGGGGTCGAAGGTGGCCATCAGGACGATGTGGCCGCCCTTCTGCAGTGTCAGCAGCGTGGTGACGTTCAACCCGCCGATGTGAAACATCGGAGCGCACACCAGTGACACGTCGTCCTGGTGGGTGTCGAAAGACAGCAACGCGTTGACGTTGTTCCAGAACAAGTTTGCGTGGGTGAGCATCGCCCCCTTGGGGCGGCCGGTGGTGCCCGAGGTGTACATGATCACCGCGACCTCGTCGGGCTCCGGGTGCACCGGCCCGGCGATCGGCTGCCGGTCAGCGAGCAGGGTGTCGAGCACCTCCCATCCGGGCGCCGGTGTCAGCGCGATCGCGCGGCGCACTCCCGCCTCGGCGCGCACCGGGTCGATCACCGCGGCGCGTTCGGCGTCGGCCAGCAGGGTGTGCACCCCGGCGTCACCGAGGATGTAGCTCAGTTCGGCGGCGGTGAGCCGCCAGTTCAGTGGCACGAACACCGCGCCGATCCGGGCGGCGGCGAACAGGGTGGCCAGAAAATCGGGGTGGTTGAGGCCCACGTAGCCGACGCGGTCCCCGCGCCCGACACCACCGTCGGACAGTTCGGCGGCCAGCCGGTCGATGCGGTCGGCGAACGCACGATAGGTCATGGTGTGCCCGTCGAACGTGATCGCCGGCAGGTGCGGGGTGGCCGCGGCGCGGCGGGCGATCCAGGAGCCGAGGTCCATCGGGGGCCGCACGGTGGTGGTCATCTGTCAAATCCTGCCTCCAGGTGACGCCGAGCGGACTCGGGTTAGGTGATTTCGGTTGGCGGGCTTACTCAGCTGCGCCGTATTCGCCGAACCAGTTGGCGAGTTTGCCGCGCCGGCTGAC
>NZ_JBYCKY010000485.1:0-4226 GCF_057473605.1 Mycobacterium sp. TH-M82
ATCACGGATTCAGGCGCAGCTGCGCTGTGGGACAACGCGGCACAGATGCTCGCCTCGACTAACCCGCAAGACCTGCTGAGCACCGCCGCCGCGGACATCACCGAGACGAGCAAGCTCATCGGCGGGATCGACGTATCGAGCGGTATCGCCACTACGTACGCATCGTTCATTGACGGCTACCCGAGTTCACTAGACACGCTGGGGAGTTTCGTGACCGATCAGGTGGCACCGGCCGAGTCGACGGTTTCGACGCATTCCGGTTCGTTGTCGGGACTGGTTGACCAGCTGTTCCTCGATCCGCTCAACCAGCAGTGGGCCAACACCGGTGCGGCACTGCTCAATGCCGGCCAGGCGTTCGACAGCGCAATCACGGCCGGTTCAACGACGGATGCTTCGACGGCGATGTTTCAGACACTCGGTATCTTGATCTTCCAGATGGTCCCGGCCGCGGTTGAATCCCTGCCCGTCATGCTCGGCGGCGCCTTCCTCGGAGATGGCGCTGTCGGGACCGCGGCAGATGTTCCCGATGTTGTTGCCGGTCTGTTCTGATTGGCATCTGGGCTGGAGGATTTCAGCTGTCGATCGGGGTGAACCCGGCGCCGGGGCCGCCGTTGGTGTTGACGTCGTCGAGGATTGCGCTGAACTTCGTCATGTGGGTGAATTGACGCGGGGGCAAACTCGGAACGTCGCCAGGGGCGATGCCAGGGAGGAATGTGCCGCTCGTGATCAGGCCGACCAGCAGGCCGTCGGACGTGACTGGGCCGCCATTATCGCCGGGCTGATTAGCTCCCCCGCCCATGGCCATTCGCGTGCCTGGACCGGGGAGAGTGGAGTTACTGCTGCAGAAGTCGCCGGTGGCCCCGCCGAGTCGGCACTCGGGCTGGTGCCATTCCGGGTCAGGGCCGATACCGTTGATGACGAAGCCGGCGAAGTCGTGGATGGGGGTCACGGTGGCCGGGTCGAAGGTGATCACCACGTAGTTGAGGTCGCCGTTGGTAGCTACCACTGTGCCCACGGTGGTGTCTGTTCCCTCGACCACCACCTGAGCACCGGGTCCGCCGCAGCTCGCGGCGGTGAAACCGACCAGCTCGCCGGTGTTGTCGTGGCCGATGGTTGTCAGGGTGCAGTAGGTGCCGTCAACGACGATGCCCGCGCCGCCGCCCAGCGGGACCGCCGCCGAGGCCGTCGGAGCGAGCAGGCCCGCCAGCAGAGGCAGTGCGAACACCGCCGCCACCAGCGAGCCACGGCCAATGTACACAGGGAAACATTGTCCAGCTAATTGCTGTGAATATTCTGTTCCGAGCAGCCCGGTACGGGGGCTGCGGCACTCACGGCCGAGCAGCGGACGTTACTGCGGACGCAGGTCGAGGCTACGTTTTGAAACGCACGCCACCGTGTCCACGTCACTGCGGCGAACACATTTTCACCGGGTGTGCTGGTATTTCGGCTCAGTCTCGCGGTCACCTGTGGCTTCAGCCGGGGGTTCCGGGGGTTCCCGGGGTGCCGTCGGCGCCGCCGTTTCCGCCGTTTCCGCCGGGTTGAGCAAACGCACCGGCGCCGCCGTTGCCGCCGTCGCCGCCGCGGCCGTCGCCGGCGGCCCCGACGCGGCCGCCGTCTCCACCGTTTCCGCCGATGTTGAGCACGTTGTTGCCACCGCCGCCGTCGCCACCATTACCGCCAGCCCCACCGGTACCGCCCGAGAAGCCGGCGCCACCGGTGCCGCCGTTGCCGCCGTCCGCGGCGCTGCCGCCGGTACCGCCGGTGCCGCCGCCCCCGCCGACACCACCGTCGGCTGCGCCGCCCAGCCCACCGGCGCCACCGGAACCCGGGGACAGGCCGACACCGCCCGCGCCGCCGTCACCGCCGGTGCCCCCGGTCCCACCATCGCCGGCGCCCCCGCCACCACCCGCGCCGCCGCCACCGCGACCAGCGAGTCCACCCAGACCGGGGCTCGTCTCGCCGGCGCCGCCGTGCCCGCCGGCACCGCCCGTCCCACCGCCGCTGGCACCGCCGGCGCCCCCGTCACCGCCGGCACCTGCCTGGCTGATGATGAGCGAGCTGCTGGCGCTACCGGCGCCGCCGTTGCCGCCGTGGTTTGCCTGCGCACCGTCGAAGCCATCGCCACCGTCGCCGCCGTCGCCGCCGTCGCCGCTGATCGTGATGATCCCGCCGGTGTGACCGCCGTTACCGCCCGCGCCACCAATCCCGGCCACGGCGCCTGCACCGGTGGCGTCGCCCCCGGCCCCACCCGCGCCGCCGGTGCCACCGACCCCCAACGTGGTGGGATTGCCGCCAGGAACACCACCAGCCAGTGGCATGGAATCCCCGCCGACGCCACCGTCGCCGCCGGCGCCGGCGACGGCATCGGCCCCGGTGGCTGCGCCACCAGCCCCGCCGGCCCCGCCGTCGCCGCCGGTGGCATAGGTCAGCAGCAGGGCCAACACCACCGGATAAGCGAATCCCTCCTTGCTGCCCGTGCCGCCGTTACCACCGTCACCGCCGGCACCGGCGATGCTGTCGGGACCGCTGGCCGGCCCACCGGCACCACCGTTGCCGCCGTTGCCGCCGATCCCGGATGTCAAAAAGCCGCCGGCTCCCCCGTTGCCTCCGTCACCACCTTGCTCCCCGGCGCCGCCGGCACCGCCGTTACCACCGGCGCCGCCGTCACCGATCACAAACCCGCCCGCACCCCCGGCACCGCCGGCAGCGCCGGTCTCACCGTCGCCGCCGACGCCACCGTTGCCGAACAGTCCGGCCGCCCCACCGTCGCCGCCGACTACCCCGGTCTCGGTGGAGTTCCACCCGGCGCCGCCATCGCCGAACAACCAGCCGCCGGCCCCGCCGTCGGGATGCGACTCAGTCCCGGTGAGACCGTTGTCGATCAATCCCCGACCGGTCAGCTCCTCGAACGGCTGGTTCAGCAGATTGTTGATAGGCGCGGTCACCGGGCTGGTGATCCAAGCCTCCCCGAGACCATGCAGTGCCCCATAGATCGCCCCCGACAGCCCCCCGGAGTCGATGAACCCGGTCAACGCATCAAGCCCACTCGGATCGGCGCCGCCCAGGCCGGACAGAACCGCGGCGACCGAATCGGGTGAATCATCGCTGGTGTCGGTCGCTGCGGCGAGGTCGAGCCAGATGGCGGGGTCGAGCAGATCGTCGAGCCCGACATCCGCGTCGGCCACCGGTGCGACCATCACCAGAAACGTCGTCGCCGAGCCCAGCCCAACCAAACGACGACCACGATGCCGCTCGCTACCCCCACGACCTGGCACCTGGTCCGCCCTCCCTAGCAAATCCGTTCCCGTCAGGCGTCTACGCCCACCACCGACCGCCCCCGAGCTTATTCGCCGGACGTGGCCGGGTCGTCTCCGTCGGTAAACCGGGACGCAGCATCGAACCGGGATGACGCCGATGCTCTGGTGTCAGTAGACGGCGGTGGCCGCATCCAGTGTCTTGATCCGAACATCGTCAATCGTGACCGGTTCCGGCCAGTCCGGAGTGAAGATACCGAGTTCGTGAGCCGCAGCCCGAACGAGACCCACCATCTGAGGGACAATCTGCTCGATAGGTTCGTCGCTTCGAGTGGCAATGGCTAGGTTGAGCTTTCTGCTCAGGGCAGAAAACGTGTACACGACCTGTCCGGCGTGCTGCTCGTCGAGCAACGTTGCCAGCTTCTCGACCGACGAGCCTCCCGACACTTTCAAGGTCATCTCGATCCAGTATCCGGTGGTCATCGCTGCTCTCCTAAGCATGTGGTGGTCTCGATCATCTGAATAGCGCTCACCAACACGTCGGGTACTGAAGGCCACAATATAACCCGAGCATCGTGTCGTTGCGTACAACCGCAGGTCACGATCACATATTCACCTTGTCGAGCTTTCAACGTCCAACCTGCCCGCTGTAGGCGTCGTAGCTCCACCATAACCGCCGCCGAGCAGTCGATCCCGTTGGTCCAGTCAGCCACCTGCGTAACCGTAGTGCGCTGAACCGACACACCCGATCACCGCGAGGTGTGGCCCCGCGGGAACACAGCATCGAGCCGGGCTGACCCGACCAACCCCCCGTGAGTGCCCGGCAGGAGCGCGATGGACAAGCCCGACGAGATGCATGGACAAAGCATCACGCGAAGTACGTTCTGTCGCTGGTCTGGAAGTTCTGCATATAGCCCACGAAATGAGTACAGACAACTTCATATCTGAGACCGCAGGTAGCCCCTTGGCACG
>NZ_JBYCKY010000486.1:0-2244 GCF_057473605.1 Mycobacterium sp. TH-M82
CGACGGCCACGAGCACCACCGGGTGCGGGCTCGCACCGACCTGCGCATGGTGTGCGTGTTCACCCCGCCGGTCACCGGCCGGGAGGTGCACGACGAATCCGGCGCTTACCCGTTGATCACCGAGGCAACGGCGCCGTGACCGCTACCGTGACCGACCGCCACGACCGCTACCCCACCCGCAGCGACGGCACGTTCGGGATCCAACCGCGCCACGATCCGGTGGTGTGGGCACCCGACGAGCTGGGCGGCCCGCTCGACCCGCACTCGGTCGACCGCTTCGACGCCGACGGGTTCCTGGCCGTCGAAACCCTGCTGGATGCCGACGTCGTCGCCGACCTGTGCGCCGAGTTGGACAACCTGCGCACCGACCCCGGACTCACCCACGACGAACGCTCGGTGCTCGAGCCGGACAGTCGCGAGATCCGCTCTATCTTCGAGGTGCACAAGGTCAGCACGGCGTTCGGCGCGCTGGCCGCCGATCAGCGGCTGGTCGGACCGATTCGCCAGTTGCTCGGTTCGAATGTGTACGTGCACCAGAGCCGGGTCAACTTCAAGCCCGGATTCAACGGCCAGGAGTTCTACTGGCATTCCGACTTCGAGACCTGGCACGCCGAAGACGGCATGCCCGCCCCGCGCGCCATCAGCGTCTCGATCGCGCTCACCGAGAACCTGGACTGCAACGGATCGCTGATGATCATGCCCGGCTCACACAAGTGGTTCGTGTCCTGCCCGGGTGAGACCCCGCCGGAGCATTACCGCTCGTCGCTGCGGCGTCAAGAGATCGGCACCCCAGACAACGCGAGCCTGGCGTGGTTGGCCAACGAGCGGGGCATCCGCCAGATCACCGGCCCGGTCGGATCGGCGGTGTTCTTCGACAGCAACTGCATGCACGGGTCCAGCAGCAACATCACCCCGTACCCTCGTTCGAACGTCTTCATCGTCTACAACAGCGTGGAGAACACTCTGGTCGAACCGTTCAGCGCGTCAACTCCGCGACCGACGTTCATCGCCAGCCGCACCTTCGATCCGGTGTAGAGCGGGATCGTCCTCGCCGGCAGGCGCGCGGTTCAGAGCAGCCCCAGAATCCGGTCGCCGACCGCGCTAGTCGACAGCTTGGCGTCCCCCCTGGTCGCCAGGTGCCGCTCGACGGCCCGGTCCACCCGCGCGGCGGCCGCGTCCTCGCCGACGTGGGCCAGCAGCATGCCCACCGAGATAATCGCGGCCGTCGGGTCGGCGATTCCCTGCCCCGCGATATCGGGGGCACTCCCGTGCACCGGCTCGAACATCGACGGGTTGGTCCGGGTGGCGTCGATGTTGCCGCTGGCCGCCAATCCGATACCACCGCAGACCGCCGCGGCCAGATCGGTGACGATGTCGCCGAACAGGTTGTCGGTGACGATCACGTCGAACCGCCCAGGGTCGGTGACCAGGTAGATGGTTGCAGCGTCGGTGTGACAGTAGGCGACCTCGACGTCGGGGTAGGCGGCCGCCAGCTGCTGTACGGTGCGCCACCACAGGTCGCCGGCGAAGTTGAGCACATTGGTCTTGTGCAGCAGGGTCAGGTGTTTGCGCCGCCGCTGCGCCCGGCCGAACGCGTCGTGCACCACCCGACGCACCCCGTAGGCGGTGTTGATGCTGACCTCGGTGGCGATCTCGTACGGGGTGCCGCCGCGGAATATGCCGCCGTTGCCGCTGTAGGGGCCCTCGGTGCCTTCCCGTACCACCACCAGGTCGATCCGTGGGTTGCCCATAAGCGGGCCGGTCACCCCCGGGTACAGCCGGGCCGGCCGCAGGTTGACGTAATGGTCCAGCGCGAACCGGGCCTTGAGCAGCAGCCCGCGCTCCAGCACCCCGGACGGCACCGACGGATCGCCGACGGCGCCGAGCAGGATCACGTCGTGGGCGCGCAGCTCGTCGAGCACCGAGTCGGGCAGCACCTCGCCGGTGGCGTGATAGCGCCGTGCCCCCAGGTCGTAGTTGGTCTTCTCGGTGCCCGGCAGCACAGCGTCGAGCACCTTGACCGCTTCGGCGATCACTTCCGGGCCGATGCCGTCACCGGGGATGACGGCGAGTTTCACGGCGCCGCTCCTTCGCTGCGTCCCCCGCAAGCCGGAGGTGCCTCCACTGCATCGTCGCCGGCGGTCACTTGGCGCCGCTCCTCCTCATCGCTGCGCTCTGCATCGTCGCCGGCGCGTCACTTGGCGCCGCTCCTCCTCATCGCTGCGCTCTGCATCGTCGCCGGCG
>NZ_JBYCKY010000487.1:0-4987 GCF_057473605.1 Mycobacterium sp. TH-M82
GCGGGCGGGAACCGCCCGGGGAGGAGCCGTGCCATCGGGCGTAGCGCGGCGACGATGCGGGCGGGAACCGCCCGGGGAGGAGCCGTGCCATCGGGCGCAGCGGTCAGCGCATGCCGGGGGGCATGCCGTACAGATGCGAGATCGGCAGCGTCAGCACCACCCGCCGATCGGCGACCATGGTACGGCGGTACTCCCCCCAATCCGGGTGCTCGCCTGAGATGCTGCGATACAAGGCGACCAACGCCTCGACGGCGTCGTCGTCAGGCGCGGCAGCCGGTGCCGTCAACTCCGCGGTGCCCTCGGCGACAGCGTAGGCCCACCCGTCATCGGAGCTGACCAGGATCGATGCCCGCGGATCCCGCCTCAGGTTGCGCGTCTTGGCCCTCGGTTCGGTGATCGATACCTGCAGGACGAGGCTGCGCGGGTCGAAGTGGTACAGCACGTTGGACAGCTGGGGGCGCCCATCGCGTTTGATCGTGGCCAGTACGCCGATCGAATTCCCGCTGATCACGGCCAGCAGTTTGTCGTCGAAAACCTGGCGTCCCATGGGCGAAAGCCTACCGGCCCGGTCTGAGTCGCCGCGTCGTTACCATCAACGCCTATGACCCGGTACGCGACGTTCTTGCGCGGCGTCAACGTCGGGGGCGTCAACCTCAAGATGGCCGACGTGGCAGCCGCGCTCACTGACGCCGGGTTCGGCAACGTCCGCACCGTGCTGGCCAGCGGCAACGTACTGCTGGATTCTCCGGGCGAAGTGGCGGCGGTGCGCACCGCCGCCGAGGCCGCGTTACGGGAGCGGTTCGGCTACGAAGCGTGGGTGCTGGTCTACGGCATCGACACGGTGCGTGCCATCGTCGAGGCATATCCCTTCCGACCCGAGGTCGCCGGGCATCACTCCTACGTCACGTTCGTCGCCGATGCCGTGGTCCTGGACGAGCTGGCCACGCTGGCCGGCCAAGCCGGCGCCGGTGAGAAGATCGCCCGCGGTGACGGCGTCATCTACTGGCAGGTAGCCAAGGGCGACACCCTCAGCAGCGCCATCGGCAAGATAACGGGCAAGAAGCGGTATCAGTCCTCGACCACCACACGCAACCTACGCACGTTGGGCAAGGTGCTGAGCGGGTTGTGAACAGCTGACGGTTTTGTTGGCCGGTAGCGGCTAAAGGGTGGTTGTCGGACGTGTCTGGAAGTGTCGCAGTATCGAGTAGTGACCTGCCAGATAGGAGCCACTTTTATTGGTCATTATTGGTCATGGCGGTGGTACTGCCTGGCGCAGGGCCGGGCACAGGAGAGGTGGAGCAGTGGCTAACCGCGGGCCTGATGATTACGTGTCGGCGACCGCGGCTGCGCATCGGTTGGGGGTATCAACGCGGACGTTGCGCCGTTACGCGTCGGAGGGCCGGTTGCCCGATGCGCGTAGCGCTGGGGGTCGGCGGATCTTTCGGATCGGCGATCTGGACGCTCTCACCCATAAGCCCGCTGCGGCGTAGAGCTGTTGGGTATGCGCGAGTGTCGTCGCGGCGGCAACAGGCCGAAGGTGATCTGGGACAGCATTGGCGTCGCCCTTACCACAACGTCACCCGACACCAGGCTGCGGCCACGGTGATCGGGCGTCGCGCCCGAGGCTTTAGAACCCGGCGTCGAAAAGGTGTGACACCGCAGCAACCGGAGGATCGCGCGGTGAGAGCTACCAACCAGACCGGACCCAAGAGCCAGCAGGTGACCACCGGGAACCGCCCCCGGTCAAGGATACGAGGAACCGAACCTCGTCGACCTTGCCGGAACGTACGCGGTGACCCGGGCCGGGCAACCGTTACCCCGGCAACGGCCAACAATGGCCAATTTCGTCTGTAACGGTAGTGTTTCGCATCCATGAGCCCCGCTAAAGAAAAAGTCAACCTCGGCGGTGTATCCGAGACCGCGCTGCTGACCCTGTATGCGCGGGCGCGCGAAGCTCGCCGCGCCGACGGGATCATCGACGATCCGATGGCGATCTCGCTGGTCGACGCGATCGACTTCGACTTCGCGAAGTTCGGGCCGGTCCGCCAAGACATCGCCTTGCGTGCCCTGGCCTTCGACGTCCACACCCGTCGCTACCTGCAGCACCGCCCGTCGGCGACTGTGGTGGCGGTGGCCGAGGGTCTGCAGACCAGCTTCTGGCGTCTGGATGCAGCCATTTCAGATTCCGGATTCCGTTGGCTCACAGTCGATCTTCCGCCGATCATCGATCTTCGCGAGCGGCTGCTGCCGACTCTGGAGCTGAAGCCGCGAGTGTCGACGTGTGCCCAGTCCGCACTGGACTACAGCTGGATGGACCGGGTCGACCCGGCCGGTGGGGTGTTCGTGACCGTCGAAGGCCTGTTGATGTATCTGCAGCCGGAGCAGGCGATGGGGCTGATCACCGAGTGCGCCAGCAGGTTTCCGGGCGGCCAGATGCTCTTCGACGTACCGCCTGCGTGGTTTACCAAGCTGACACGTCGCGGCCTGTGGACTTCGCTGCGTTACAAGTCCCCGCCGATGCCGTTCAGCCTATGGTGCCCGACGCGGCCAACCTGGTCGAGACGGTGCCCGGCATTCGCGCCGTCCGCGACCTGCAACTTCCGCCGGGCCGCGGCCTGGTCTTCAACACCGTGCTGTCGACCGCCTACCGGCTGCGCGCCCTCGACCGACTGCGCCCGTCGCTGACGCTGCTGGAGTTCGGCTGAGCGCCGTTTACCCGTCCAACGCCGCAGCGAGATAACGCATCGATAGCTTGCAACCTGAGTTGATCGGCGAGCGGCGGGCCCGCGTGCACGTCCACCCGCAGCAACTCGATGGACTCCACCCGTCCGGTATCGCCCGAGCACGCTAGGTTGGTGCTGTGCGGGTGACGGTGCTCAGCGGCGCGGGGATCTCCGCCGAGAGCGGAGTGCCGACATTCCGCGACGACAAAACCGGCCTGTGGGCCCGCTTCGACCCCTACCAGCTGTCCAGCGTCCAGGGCTGGCAGGAGCATCCCGAACGGGTCTGGGGGTGGTATCTGTGGCGTCATTACCTGGTCGGCCGGGTCGAACCGAACGAGGGCCATCGGGCAGTAGCGGCCTTTGAGCGGCACGCCCAGGTGTGCGTCGTGACCCAGAACGTCGACGACCTGCATGAGCGTGCCGGTAGTTCGACCGTGCATCACCTGCACGGCAGCCTATTCGAATTCCGTTGCGCAGCCTGTGGTTCGCCCTACACCGGTGAGCTGCCGGATATGCCGGAGGCCGCGGTGGACATCAAGCCGCCGCAGTGCGCCTGCGGTGGCCTGATCCGCCCGGACATTGTGTGGTTCGGCGAAGAGCTGCCACACGAGGCGTGGCGTGGCGCCGTCGAGGCGACCGAAGCCGCCGACGTGTTGATCGTGGTGGGCACCTCCGGGATCGTCTACCCGGCTGCCGGGCTGCCCGAGTTGGCGCTGGCGCGCGGCGCCACCGTCATCGAGATCAACCCCGAGCCGACGCCGCTTTCCGACTCTGCGACGGTGACCTTGCGCGACACCGCGTCTCGGGCACTACCCGGGCTGTTGCAGAAACTTCCCGCGCTGCTGACTTAACCGTCACGTCGAGCCAGCGCCCACGGCGGCGGTTTTGTCCAGGCAGGCGCCGTGAGTCGCGACACCAACGGCAACGGCCAGGTCAGGACGGACGCTGCGCGCGGCCCAGCGCGAACTCCGACACCGGCACCGGCGCCCAGGACGGAAACTGGTGACCGTGCCGGGCGGTCTGCGGCTGGAAGCCGGCGGCGGCGATCATCTGTTCGGTCTCCCGGTGCGTGTGGCAGTTGCCGAACAACCGCGGCCACACCGTCGCGTCGGCGACGCGCTGCAGCACACCCTGTGCGCCGTGACTGGCGACATGTTCGAAGAAGCGCAGCTCGCCACCCGGCCGGAGTTGCGAATACAGTTGGCGCAGAACATCTTCAGGTTCGTCGATCGAACACAGCACCAGCGAGCACACCACCGCGTCGAACGGCTCACCGACATCCAGCGCCTCGACGGTGCTCGCCACCACGCTGATCGGCACCGGAGCCGAGGACGCCGCGCCGCGAGCGACTTCGCGCAGCCGCGGCTCCGGCTCCACCGCCACCACCTCGGTCACGGTGTCGGGGTAGAGCGCGAAGTTGGTTCCGACACCGGCGCCGACCTCAAGCACCCGCCCGGACAGCCCGTCGAGGTTCTCTCGCCGCCGGTCGCGCAGCCACTCGGTTTCGTGGTTCGACATGAACTTCCAGATCCGGGCGAAAAGCGGGTTGTCGACGGTGGTTCTGTTGTTCAACGTCTACCTCCAGTCGCCACCCATGCTGTTGACGAGTCCAAACATATCCGCTGTCCGGAAGAGGCTGTCATGCAGGCCGGAGCAGATTCCAGGAGTCACACCGGTTTCATATCAGGTGAGGCCTCCTACACCCTCGAGAACTCGGCGGCCAAACTGCTCGTCGTCCACGCCGACCTGTTCGCCAACCTCCCGCGCGAGGACAGCAGCGAGACCTCGGCAAGTACAAACCGTGCGACCGGTGCTGGCCCGGACGAAGCCCTACCCGGCAGTAGGATTGCCACCGTTTTCCGAAGGTTGGCTCAAAGATCCCTTAATGGCGACCAATATGCTCAGTGCCATGTGGATCGACGACTCGAGTGCCGACGTCATCAAGGTTGACTTCGAAGCCCTCTACCACGGTGACCTCCTGGTAGAAGGCGACACCTCGGAGCAGCTTGAGGACGGGCAGGCGCTGGCCACCGCGAGCTGATCGCCGGCTGGATACGGCGCGGGTCGCCACCGTTGCGGCGGCCGCATCTCCGGGTTTTCTCGATACAGTTTCGCTTCGATTCTTCGGCTACTTCCATGAGGAATTGTTGACTAGCTGCACGATAGGCCTACCTGGGGGCCATCCGGATGGCGCCGTCGAGGCGGATCACCTCGCCGTTGAGCATCGGGTTGACGATGATGTGCTCGGCCAGGGCGGCGTACTC
>NZ_JBYCKY010000488.1:0-1611 GCF_057473605.1 Mycobacterium sp. TH-M82
AAGGAATGCGTCATCACCGGGATGTTGTGCGCCGCCGCGAGCGGAAAAACCTTGCACAACTCGGTGATGCCGCCCATCTTGGCCGGGCTCGGCTGAACGAAGTCCACCGCCTCCGCGGCGAGCATGCGCTCGAATTCCAACAGCGTGGACACGTTCTCACCGGCCGAGATCGGGAGACCGGTGGTTCTGCGCAGTTCGGCGAGGCCGTCGAAATTCTCCGGCGGCCAGAGTGGCTCCTCGAGGAATTTCAGGCGAACGGCCTCCAGTTCCGGTGCGACGGCACGCGCTTCGGCCGGGGTCCACCGGCAGCCGGCGTCGACGATCAACTCGACATCGGGGCCGGCCTCCTCGCGCGCCGCCTGGATCGCCGCCACGTCTGCCTCGTGCAGCTTGAGCACCCGAAATCCGGCATCGACCATGCGCCGGACCGCGGTGCGGACCAACGCGGGGTCCTGATAACAGGCCAGGCTCGCGTAGCAGGGCATTCCGCCGGCCCCGCCGCCGAGAAGCTGAGACACCGAAGCGCCGGCGAGCTTGCCGGCGATATCCCACAGGGCGATGTCCACCGCCGAGAGCGCATAGCTCAGGGCGCCGCCGCGCCCGAAGACGTGCAGCTTCTTCTGGACCGCCAGCATCAGCGGCCGGATGCGGGTGGCGTCTCGGCCGATGCAGAGCGGCGCGATCAGTTCGTTGACGGCGAGTTTGGCCGAAGCAACGGCACGAAAGCCGAAGGCCTCCCCCCAGCCCTCCACTCCATCGCGGGTTGTCACCTTGACCAGCAGCGACTCTGCGGCGGACAGTTTGTCGCCCCACAGCGATGCCCCGGGTGTGGCGTCCGCCTTCAGCGGGATGCGCAGTGGAACGGCCTCGATCCTGGCGATGAGGGCGGCGGTGACGGGCATGTACAGCTCAGTATAGCGACGGGGAAAGCGCTCAGAACGCGTCCTCGCGAAGGCCCATCACCGAAAAGTCGGCGTTCTCCACGATCCGACGCTCGGCGCTCAGCCTGGGCAGCACATTACGGGCGAAAAACCTTGCTGTGGCGACCTTTCCGCGATAAAAGTCACGGTCGGTGTCGGCAGGGCTTCGCCCCAGTGCGCTCAGGGCGATCTCCGCCTGCCGCAGCAGCAGCCAGCCGATGAGCAGATCCCCGACGGCCAGCAGGAAGGGCACCGACTGCAGGCCCACCCGGTACAGTTCGCGCGGATCCTCCTGGGAGGAGAGCAGATATCCGGTCATGGTGGTGACCATCGCCCGGGCATCGTCGAGAGCGGTGGCCAGCGCCGCACGGGAATCGGACAGTTGTGGGTGGGCGTCGTCGCTACCCAGATACTTCCCGACTTGAGCGACTAGGTGCTGCAGGGCCACGCCACGGTCGCGGGCGATCTTGCGGAAGAAGAAGTCCTGAGCCTGAATCGCGGTGGTGCCCTCATAGAGGCTGTCGATCTTTGCGTCGCGGATGTACTGCTCGACGGGGTAATCCTGCAGGAAGCCGGAGCCGCCGAAGGTCTGCAGCGACTCGGTCAGGTACTGATACGCTCGCTCCGAGCCGGCCCCTTTCACGATCGGCAACAGCAGGTCGTTGACCCGCTCGGCCAGTTCGGCGTCGGC
>NZ_JBYCKY010000489.1:0-34632 GCF_057473605.1 Mycobacterium sp. TH-M82
TTGGTGGTGTCGAACCGGATCAACCTGCTGACGACCTCGACGACGTCGTCGCCCGGGTTGTCGGGAACCTCGGTCTGCCCACGGTCAACGGTCACAACCCAAATTCCTACCACCGCCGGGGATCGCGGGCCTTCCCAGCAGCTGGGTTGGGCCGGGACCGGTGAATCCGATAGCCTTAGCTGCCGACCCGAACGGTTGGCCTTGTCCGAGTGGCGGAATGGCAGACGCGCTAGCTTGAGGTGCTAGTGCCCTACTAATGGGCGTGGGGGTTCAAGTCCCCCCTCGGACACGTCGGGCGACACGACTTAAGTCGGCAGTCGCCTTTACTTGTCGCAGGTAGGGATCGTAATCAAGACGCAGGCCCAGGCTTGCGTACACCTGAGCACGCTCCGCCCCGGTTGCCTCACCGAGCACCGCTGCCAGCCCGCCCAACTCCTGCACCAACTCAGTGATTTGGGCGGCAGACATGGCGCGGGGTCGCTCGGCTCGCTCCAGGCGGGCCTTCAGTTCGTCGCGCTCGGCGGTACGGCGGCGCAATGCTTCGGTGAGGTCCTCGACGGCCACGCCGGACTCCACCGCGGCAACCAAAGCGGCAACCTTGCTGTTCGCTTCGCCGAGCTGGCGCAGCAAGGCGGCGTTGCCGGCTTCCGGGTCGACTTCCTGTCCGCGGGCCAGGTCTTCTGGATCGGCCAGGCTGGCGATCCATTCGTCGAGTCGAGGTGTCACCGCGTCCTCACGTAGATAGACCGTGCGCGGGTGATCAGTCAGGTCTACAGGTACAGAACGCGACTTACCCAGCTCACACCGGTAGAGGATGCGTGTTGTTTGCTTCCCGCCGCGAGCGGCGCCCTGCATCCGGCGTCCACAGACGGCGCAGAACAGGATTCCGCGAAGTGAGTACGGCACCGTCGATTCTCTGCTGCACACCAGGCCGGGACCACGCCGGGTCTGGGTGCGAAGACGAACAGCCTGCGCCAGTTCGTCGGTGATCAGCGCTTCGTGCGTGCGGCGGTCCGGTACGACCCAGTTCGCCTGATCACGCCACCGCATACACGTCTCATAGCCCGCGGCGACATCGTCGGGGTTGACCAGAACCTCGTATTTCTCCTGCTTGCCCCACACGCGCACACCGAGGTATGTCGGATTGTCGAGGATGGCGCGGATCGCCGAATGCGACCACCCTCGCGGGTCACGGTGACGATTGCGTGCCGGGTCATATTGGCTCGGTGACGGCACACTGTCGTCGGTGAGTCGCTGCGCGATGTAGCGCAGGCCCGCTCCGTCGGCGTACATGCGGTAGATCCGCTCGACGACCGGCGCCGTCGCGGGGTCAGGTTCAAGACGGTGAAGCCGCTGCCCAAGACTTGCCTTGGCAGGATTCGGATGCGGGCCGGCATCGGCGAGCCGATAACCGTACGGCGGTCGACCACCGAGATATCTGGACGTGTCCTGCGCCAGTGCCGACATCGCGGTACGCACGCGCATCTGGATTCGAACGCGCTCACCCTTGCTCATGCCACCGAAAAGAGTCATCACCAGGTCGTGCGCCTCTGAGCCTGGATCGACCGCGCCACCTACCTCCGGTACCCACAGTCCAACTCCGTAGTGCGTGAGCACGGGGAAGGTGAGGGCGAACTGCGGACCGTAGAACGCACGGGCGGGCTCCCCGATCACGACGGCATCGAAGCTACGGTCACGAGCGGCAACATCGACAAGCAGCCGTGATGCCTCTGGCCTGCGCTTCCACGGCAGCGAGCGGCTCTGTCCCACATCGAAGTAATCAGTGACAAGGACTCCGCCGTGCGGCGTGATCAGATCCATGGCACGCCGCTTCTGCCAGCTGCGGCTCGCCTCCGGATCTTGGGCATCCTCCGTACTCACTCGGCCGTAGAAGGCGAACCTCAGGCTCACGCGACTCCCCTGTCTGATCCGAGCATCCGGTCCCGCACGGCCATTATGACGCGCACCAGCGCACGGTTGGCCTCATACGGAAGGCGGTAACTCTCTGGTACGACAATTTCAACACCCCCCTCTGACATCGTCGGCGCATCGATGGGATCGTCACACTCGGAGCGAGGATGTGCTGTTTGGGAACCGTCAGCCATCGTGTCCCCCTGGCGGATCTCCATGCTGGTCGCGGACTTGACGACGGACTTCCACCAGTCCAATGCGGCGGGTGTGGATACGTTGGAGGGCCGCGGAGTAGACGAGGGTGCGCTCCCCCGCACTGGTGTGTCCGGCATGGTCAAACTTCCAGAGCACGTCGTCAACATCAAGGCAGGCCCCTGCTTCAGTTATTGGCACGTCCTGCCCGTTGGGGCTCTTACCACATTGGTATTCAATGGCTTTGGCGTTCTCCCTGCGTGTCCATGTGGCACGCGCGGCGCGCAGGGCACCCATCGTGGTCGAGTAATGCCGCGATTTGGTCGTGATGTGCCCGCGATAGCCCAGCGTGTGCAGCCATCGCCGAATTCCGGCCATCGGCTCAACACGTTCGGCAAGTTCGGCGATAGTAGTCAAGATCACCCGGACGTGTTCGCTGACGTCGAGCGTGGCAATCGCTTCCGTCGAGAGTCGCCGCGCGGTGATACCGAAGTCCTGCAGGGATTTAGTCACGTATTTGGCCAGGTACGCCGCAACCCGCCGCGGCGACAAGCGAGCTGTCGGCCCGGTATCGGCCGGTTCTGCCAGTGCTTCGCCGCTGAGCGGTTGGGCGTCTATCTGGGTGCCGAACCGCAGCTCGCGCACTTCGCCATCGACAGCGAGAACATCCACGCGAACTTGTCTTGCAGCACGCTGAATCAGCGCGGCCAGCTCGCCCGCGGTGATCGGCGACACCCAGCCGCTCCCGCCGGTATCCGAACGGGGCTCCCCACCGCCGCCAGTGGCGGCGTGGCCGTGATGATTTAGGTCACCCCGGGTGGTGGGTGCTGACGGTGGGTCGAGGCGGATCAGGGCGTGAATGTGCGGGATGGCACGGGCTTGCAGTTCAACGACCTTCACGAAACTCACCCGTACCGAACCCCGGTCCACCCCCCGTGATTTCAACTGCGCGGCGACGGCGCGCCGCAATGCGATGGTGAAACGCCGCCACAGCTCGGGCAGATGCCAGGTGAACAGGACATGCCCGAGGTAGTCGTAGCACTGGCCGCATATCGGTTGACCCACTACCGGGTCGCCGGCGGAATGGGTTGCGTTGCACCGCACTGGATTCCCATGGATACAACGGCTTCCTGAACTCGTCGACGTCGGGCGGCAAGGCACGCCGGCGGCGTTGTGCACGGTGCCATAGCTGGGTGCGGTCAAGGTGACGAATACCTGTGGGCGGGTAGCGACCTCTGCGGGCACATCGTGGTATCCACCAGCTGCCCCTGCGTGCACCAGCTGCCAGGTGTCCCGGGCGTACAGGTCCGAACACGACGGGCAGACCGTTGCCCGCCTGTTGTTGCAGCGCGTCCACACCACCTGCCGGCGCCCTATGGAGCCAGCGCCGACCAGCTGGATCGGGTGCGCACAGAATCCCACCGATTCAGCGCGGCGCCACCATGTCTCAAACCCTGGTGAGGATGCGCGGCGCAACATCTGCGCGATTACCGGTGTGGGGTCGGTGGTGGTAGGCAGGCCCGGCAAGGCGATCTGTGCTGGGGTGGTCATCGCCGCGTCCCCGGACCCTTGTTGGTGGGGCGCCGGAAGTGGGTGGCCAGCCAGGTGATGTCGGCGTCGGTGACGTGGAAGGACCGCACTCGCTGCACGGTGGTGTTGCCTTCGGTGAGTACATATCCCACGCCCGGGGTGGTGTCGGAGATGTCTTCACAACGAGCGCCCTGCTGGTGGGCGGTCGTGGACAGAATCATCGCAGTCTGAGTGGCCTCGGTCATGCGTAACGCGACCCGGACAGGAAACAGTTGACGCAGCGCCACCACGTCTTTGGAGGGGTCTTGCACAGCAGCGATCACCGACACCCCAACAGCACGTCCCTGAGCCAGCCACAGCCCCAGCAGTTGTTCCACTTCGGTGCGTTGTTTGCGCTCGGCATAGGCGGTCAGCGTGGCCAGCTCGTCGACGAGTAACACGATGTGCGGTTCGGCGCGGCTGGGCCGATGTGTTCGGGTGGTGCCACGTAGCCGCTGTGCACGCGCGATCATCGTCGTTGTGGTTTCGCGGAGCACCGCGAGGATGGTGTCCGGGTCGTGGGCAAACCGGTCAAACAGCGGTGCGCCGGCGGCAAACTCCATGCCGCCCTTCGGGTCCAAGCAGCGCACAGCGATCAGCCCGGCTTTAATTCCGGGCGCGAGGCCGGCGATCAGCGACCACAGCACGCTGCCCTTGCCAGCGCCGGTGGCCCCTCCCACCAGAATGTGACGCCCTGCCACCGGCAGAGTCCATTCGCTGCCTCGCTCGGTGATGCCGACCGGTACCTGGGCCAACCGAACCACCGGAGTGTCCAGGACCGGACGGAGCAGCGCGATGGGGGTGGACAGGGCGTCGTGGTGGCGGACCCGCATCACGATGTCACGGCCACGTCCTGCCTCGATGGGGCCGGGTTCGATGGTGACGTGCTGCGCGCCGAAAGCGGCCGCCAGACCGTCAACCTGGGCCTCCCATGTTTTGATCGATTGACCCACCAGCAGCCGCACCACCAGCGTGTCGACCGCCGCCCCGATATGCACTGACCCCAGCACCGGTACCAGCGGGTCCGCATCGGGTTTGCCCCGTTGGGTGATGGTCAGCTGGTGGTGTTCACAAATCACCCGCCAGCGGCGCCGATACACCAGATGCGCCCGCCGGTAGTCGGCTACCGGCTCGCCGATGAGCTCCTGGTAGGAGTCGGGCCAGCCCAACCGCCACCACAAGAAGGCCGCCGCACCCATCGTCATGGTGCATAGCGCCCATTGCACTCCACCGATCAGCGCTGTGGTGGCGGCGACCACCAAGACTGCAGCGACATCGGGCCACCGCAACGCGAATCGAAACATTCCGGTTCCGGCTAGTTTGAGCGTGTCGACGAGCAATTCGCCAACCCAGTCATCGCCGGATGACTCGTTTGCCTTACCGCTGAGTGTCATTGGTCCGCTGGCCTTTCGCCGATGGTGACCGCACGCCGTTGGCTGCACAGTCACGAAATGGGTTTGAGTAACGGTGGTTTCGCGAAGGGGATGGGCGCCAGGCGGTGTGTATTGCCGCCTGACGCCCGACCGCGCTAGCTGCTGGCGGTTTGCTTGGCCCCGCTGGGAGGCTGAGAACTACCGCCCGACACCGCAGTACGCGATGCCAATCCGCCCGCCGCAGCGCCTGCCGAGCGGATCGAGGCTGCCCGGAACGCAACGCCGGAACGATCACCCTGTGACCACGGGATCGCGATCAACCCATCAACTGTGACCGGCTCACCGACTTTGACCTCGGGCTCGCCGGCCACGGTCACGGCAAGCACTTCACCGCCGTCGGGGTCGAGAGCCATGACCTGGACCTGCCAGAGCACCAGGCCCGTTTCCTTATCGATTCGCGGGGCACCTGTTTCGTGTACCGTGCGTTGCTCGGGGACGCGGGTGCAGAAAAACTGCACCGCACCGGTATCAATTCGTAGCCGCATCTGTCTGATTCCTTCCGGTGTGGATCCGGCCGCTTGTCGGCCGTGATTCCACTTCAGTCGGGCAGGCCAGACATCAAAACCGCATCTTGCTGGCATCTGCGGACATCTGCGTGACAGACTTCGAGACAAGTAACGACAACTTGATGGAGCCGTCGGAAGGACCATCGGGTGGGCAACGACGAGACCGCTCCAGTACCCAATGACAAGCTGCGCTACCACATGGATCGAAAGGGACTCACCGCCCAGGCGCTCGCCGAACTCATCGCCGTCGATGCCAAAACCGTCGAGCGGTGGTTGACCGGGGAGTCACGGCCCTATCCCGACAACGCCCGCCGCGCCGCCGAGGCGCTCGACTGCGATCGCGCCGACATCTGGCCCGATCTGTTCCCGATCATGGCCCCTCCCAGTGCGGGCACCGTTGCGGTCAGCGTGTACGGCAGCCGAGCCGATGTGCCCGCCACGGTATGGAAAGAGCTATTCGACCAGGCGGTCGAGCACATCGACATCCTGGTCTACGGCGGTACTTTCCTGTTCGACGGTATTCCGCGGTTCCGCAAGATGCTCACTGCCGCCACCGCACGTGGCGTGACCGTCCGCTTCGTCATCGGCGACCCCGACTCGGCCGCGGTCGCCCAGCGTGGCCACGAGGAAGGAATAGGAACCGCCCTAGCCGGCCGCTGCCGGATGACGCTGGCACGACTTCAACCCGTGATCGGAACCGCAGGATTAGAGCTTCGTACCCACACCACGCCGCTATATACGTCGATGTTCCGCGCCGATGACACCCTGATCGCCAACCCGCACCTGTATGGCGCGCCGGCCAGCGACAACCCCGCCATCGTCATCAACCGCGACAACGCCCCTGAGCTGTGGCACGACCACCAACTCGCGTTCGAACGCGTGTGGAACACGGCGCGTCCCATCTGATCCATCCCTAACACCGCACCCCGTCGACGTCCTGGAGAACGACATGGCCCGAACCGACTACTACGACGATCCCGACGCACCAGCCGCGAACAGTGTGGTGCCCTCCACCACCGCCGTGGTCACCGACGACCAAGACCGCATCCTGCTCATCAGACGCCGCGACAACGATCTGTGGGCGCTACCGGGCGGAGGCATGGATTTAGGCGAATCCATCGTTGATACCGCAGTACGTGAAGTCAAAGAAGAAACCGGCCTCGACGTCGAAGTCACCGGCCTGATCGGCGTGTACACCAACCCGCGCCACGTGATGGCCTACACCGACGGTGAAGTCCGACAACAGTTCTCGCTGTGCTTTCGCACACGACTCATCGGCGGCGAGCTGCGTATCGATTCCGAGAGCACCGACATCGCCTGGACCCCGCCACAAGACATTCCGTCGCTGAACATGCACCCGTCCATGCGGCTGCGCATCCAGCACTATCTTGAACACCGCCCAACCCCATATCTGGGATGAATCGACCACCGCACCGGGTCCCTCACCCAGGCAGAGCGTTCACCCGCGCCACCGCGGCAAGCAAACTGGGCGCCGAGGACGTGATCGCGCGGTGCACCGGATCGTCCTCACCGTAACGCGACAGGATTTCGCTGACCCGATCCTCCGGGCGAATCGGCGAACCGTCCGGGCCGGTCTGCATGTCCGCGCACGTCAACACATCCAGCAACAACTCCGGCGGCTCAGCGAACTCAGCCAGCGCTTCAGAGCATCCCCGCTCGCGTGCCTCGAACACCGCGCCCGTGTGATAGGCCACCAACGACACCATCACAGCAGGGAAACCCTCGGCCTGCACAAACCGGGCCCCATCCACCGGGTGAAAACCACTCGACAGCACTGAGGGGGCATACCCGACATCGTGCAACCAAGCCGACGCGACCAGCGCATCGGCATCCGCCGGGTCCACCCGCGCTACCAGACCCTGCGCCGCGGCTGCCACACCGCGAACATGCGCCAGCCGCGTCGTCAGCGGCGCCAGTCGGGACTCCGCCAGCCGTCGAGCCCGCTGCACCAGCGCACCATCGACCACCACGCCAGCTTACCGAGCAGCCCCGAACCGCATCTCCCGGTTCACCAAGCCCGAATACGCGCGTCGACGCCCAGCCCCACAGAGCCGACACGCGACGACACCGAGACCAACGCAATATCCGTGGCGGCTCCCGCCAGGCTCCGCTGCGCTCCCTCCGCTTCCGTCCGCTGACGCTCCCGTCCGCGCCGGTCGCTCCACGCCGCCCCGCATGCGCCGCGTTCTTGCCAACCCGTGCAACGTGACTGCCGTGATGCCGACCCCACGGTCGTTCCGACGGTCGCCGCGATCGGAGCGCCCCCCCAGCCGGCCAGGCCGGTGACGTACATCAGCTGGTGCACCAGCGCCGAGAAGGACCCGTGGTCCACGCTGTGAGAACTTTCTTTACTGGTATCGAGAGTGGCGACTTCCCACTACATCTGCTTGCTGGGGTCATCCGAATCTGCTCGTTGGCCAGTCGGCTTGCCGCAGCTCGCAGTATCCGCAGCGTTCAGCATCTTGCCCTTGACCCACAACGGACGCTACCGTTGGTTCATATTACAAACCAACGGTCCATAATACGGACCATGATGAGAAGGTTCAAGTCTGCAGATGCCAGCCTCGTTGCTCACCGCGTTGCATGCCGAACAAGACACTGCTCGTCCGATGATCACGGTGGGCGAGAAGTCGATTCACCAGGAGGAGCTACTGGGTGCTGCAGCAACAGTTGCGCGCCGGATCGCGGGGGCCTCCCGCGTTGCAGTTGACGCCCGAGCTGACCTCCACACGGTGATAGCTGTCGTTGGATGCCTCCTCGCTGGTGTTCCCGCGGTGCCGATTCCGCCGGATTCAGGCTCCATGGAGCTCAACCACCTACTCACTGACTCTGCTGCTGAGTTGTGGATCGGGCCGCCATGCCCCGATGTTTCGCTTCCTGCGTTCGAAGTAAACCCCGATGAAAGATCGTCCCTGGATTCATCCGAGCCTGACCCCCGCACACCCGCGCTGATCATCTACACATCAGGAACGACCGGGCCGCCCAAGGGCGTCGTATTATCGCGACGGGCGATTGCTGCAGGCTTGGACGGACTGGCCGCAGCTTGGCAGTGGAATGCCGACGATCTGCTAGTACACGGTTTGCCCCTCTACCACGTACACGGCCTGGTGCTTGGCGTACTCGGTGCCCTGCGAGTCGGATCACCGCTGGTCCACACAATCCGCCCTAAACCTGCGTCGTACGCGTCGGCGAGGGGCAGCTTGTACTTCGGTGTCCCAACGGTCTGGTCACGAGTTTGCACGGATCCGGACTCGGCCCGAGCGCTACGGAAGGCACGGTTGCTGGTGTCAGGAAGCGCACCACTACCTGTTCCGGTATTCGATACGCTCACGGCTCTCACGGGTAATGCCCCAATCGAACGCTACGGTATGACCGAAACGATGATTACTCTGAGCACTCGTTTCGACGGGGAACGCCGACCCGGCTGGGTGGGGCAACCGATCACGGGTGTCCGCAGTCGACTGAGATCTGAGAGTGACGAGCTTATAGCTCCTGACGGAGAAACTTTGGGGCGCTTGGAAGTTACCACTGAGGCACTGTTCGACGGTTATCTGAACAACCCCCCAATGACGGCGGACGTAATGACATCTGATGGCTGGTGCAAAACGGGTGACGTCGCCGTAATCGACGCGGACGGGTTCCATAAGATCGTTGGTCGCGAATCAGTGGACATGATCAAATCCGGCGGCTATCGAATTGGTGCCGGTGAGGTCGAACTAGCCCTCCTGGCGCATCCCGGTATTCAGGAAGCTGCGGTGATCGGTGTTCCTGATACCGATCTCGGTCAGCGCATCGTCGCTTACGTGGTTGGCGACCCCGGAGACCTTCAGTCCGTCATCGACTTCGTCGCAGGGTCGTTGTCAATGCACAAGCGACCCCGTGAGATCCGCATCGTCGACAGCTTGCCCCGCAATGCCATGGGGAAGGTCCAGAAAAAGATGCTCCTGGCCGAGGCAGTGCGATGAGCTCACCCGACAGGGGCGCATCGATCCGCCTCGACTGCGCCGGTCGGATCGCGACAGTGACGATCGATCATTCCGCGAGACGCAATGCCCTCACCGTCTCCATGCTTGTTCAACTAGATGAGATCCTCACCCGCCTGAGGTCCGAGCATGAAGTCCAGGTGGTCGTATTGACCGGAGCGGGAGACGATTTCAGTGCAGGGCTCGACATTCGAGATCTCCGGGAGGGCAGAAACCGAGGAATCGAGCTGGAACACCGGATGACAGCTGTCGAGGGAGACTTAGCCGCCTTCCCGAAACCCACGGTGGCAGCTATCGGCGGTTACTGTATTGGGGGAGGAATGCAGCTCGCAGCTGCCTGCGATCTCAGATTGGCTTCCGATACCGCCCAATTCGGTATCACCCCAGCCAAGTTGGGCATCGTTTACCCGTCCCAAACAGTGACGCGCTTGGTGCGCATCCTGGGACCTGCCGCCGCCAAGCGACTCATTTTCACCGCGGAACTAATCGACGTAAAGACCGCAGTGCGCTTGAATCTCGTCAGCGAGGTGACGACCGGCGCAGGGCTCGCACACCGGGCAGCCGGCTTGGCGAACCTTATCGCCACCCGGTCGCCCATATCCCTTGTAGCTGCGAAGGAAATGATCGACGCAGCTTGCTCAGGGGGGATTGATGAAGTCCTGGAGCGAAGGTGGTCGCTGGACGTGAATCCCGATGCGGCCGAAGGGCTCGATGCATTTCTTGATCGCCGTTCGCCGGATTTTTCTGGCTGCTCCCGCGTGCAAACTGACTGACCACAAACGAGCGGCCGCGGGGCCCATGGCTGAAGAGAGACGCTGAGTTTCGACGTCGATATACGCTATCTGCAGTGGCCTAGGGAGTCTTCAATGGCAGCGCGGGATTTTAGCGCGAGTCCGGCGTAGTCGATCAGCCGATCTGCGGTCAGCCGAGACGACGGACCCGAGATACTAAAACATGCGTGCGCCGGTCCACTTGAGCCACGTACCGCGACGGCTACCGCAGAGATCCCTTCGTTGAAGGCGTCGGTGGTAGTTGCATAGCCCCGCTGACGAATAATCTGGATCTCTTCGCGGAGTTGTCCGGGATCGGTGATTGTGCTGACCGTCACTTTTGATAGTCGCCTACTAAGATAAGCCTCGATCGCAGCGTCGCCGAGTGTCGCCAGATATGCCTTACCGGTCGCAGCGGCATGAAGGGGCAACCGCGTCCCTAAGGCCAGGAAAGCCCTAAGCTGGTGTGCGCTGTCGAGCCGTTCCACCAGAACGAGTTCGTCCCCGTCAGGAACCGCTAGATGGATGGTCTCGCCGGTCACTGACTGTAGGAAAGCCAATTCCGGCATGATCATGTCGCGTAGGTTGTCTTTGGTTGCCACTGCGCTACCCAAGCGGAACGCCAGACTCGTGATTTCCCAGCGGCTGTCCCCAGTCGCCGGTCTGATCCAGCCGGCCTCATGTAGTGTTTTCAGATTGCGCTGCACAGTCGCCTTCGGAGTCCCGAGCCGCCGAGCAAGCTCGCTGAGGCCGATTGGCTGAGCAGTTGCGACTTGTTCGAAAACGCGCAGCGCGGTCAACACGCTGTTCATCAGGACCAACACCCCGATCCGATGTTTTCCTGGCGGTAGCGGACGCACAGTCCAGCATTGGTCCGCACCACAGTCCATCGGTTCACAATATGAACCATAACCCAGACCGCACCACCGGGACCAGCCTGACTCCTCCGCAATCTGCACGCGGGAAACAGAGAGCTCGAATGCATGCTCGTCGAAACGCCTCATGCGGCGCCAACATTCGCAGGGGGACGCTACTAGACCACTAGGTCTCGACTTCGTCATCCGCAGCTACCGGCAGCGAACCGTCCAGTGTGAACATCATGGTGGGATTGACTGTCGCCAGATCTCGGCTGGCAGCCGCGTATAGCCCGGTCAAGACGTGCATCGACCGCACAGCATGTTGCAGCTTCGTGGTGACGTCAGCCAATTCGGTCAGATTCGAGGTCAGTAGCCGTCGCCGCAGGACGGCATAACGGTCGGTGATCTCGCGACCTTTGTCGGTTACCCGGAAGACCGCAGAGGTGCCCGCCTTGATCCGCTCCAACAACCCCAACGCGACCAGCTTGCGCAAGTTGTACTGGAGGTTCGGCAGATCGCCACGGTTGGTCAATTGAGCGATCGTTGCGGCGTCCTTGGGCCGTTCCTGCATCCGAACGACATGTAACGCGATCACCTCGTTGAAGCCGAGATCCAGGTCGCCGGCGACCTGCATCGCATGCACCGCAAACCGGTGAAACTCACCCTCGGCTTGCAGCAGGGCGAACTCGAAGGCGGTCATCCCCTCCTCGTATCTGTCCTGAACCAGATGCCAGCGGCGCTCGCGGTCAACTGGCGATCGCTCACCTGCGCCGTTGCTGCTGCCGTGCACTTCATCAGTTGCCATGGGACTGCAGTCAACTAGCTGGCGCACCGGTCCGCAAGATGGACCATTGATTTTCATTGGATTTTCGATTGACTTTTCATTGACTATTGATACTGTGAGCGTAGGCACTTCTCGTGCCGGGAGTGAGCGGAGTCCCCCTCGTCGGCTCACTCAACCGCCAGGCGCCGACCAGGGCGCGAACTTCTCCCATCGAGGCCTCAATGTCTGTAAATCACCACACCGGCTCGTCGGCAGCAGCAACCCGGCACTACGCGCC
The DNA here is from genome assembly GCF_057473605.1 of Mycobacterium sp. TH-M82. Classification (NCBI taxonomy): domain Bacteria; kingdom Bacillati; phylum Actinomycetota; class Actinomycetes; order Mycobacteriales; family Mycobacteriaceae; genus Mycobacterium; species Mycobacterium sp. TH-M82. Next base: position 12,304 of record NZ_JBYCKY010000489.1, read on the forward strand.
CTACGTTCAGGCTGACTGGGGGTACGCCAACCACTGGTATCCGGCACTGTTTGCCGACGAGCTTCCGGAAGGCGGATTCAAAGGCGTGACCATCGGCGGCCACGACATCGGATTGCGGCGCTCGGCAGGGAAGGTTTACGGGTTATCGGATCGATGCATTCACCGCGGCGTGAAACTCTCCGCCAAGCCGATGTGCCTGTCCGAAAGCACCGTCACCTGTTGGTATCACGGCTATACCTACGACATCTCCGACGGAAAGCTCACGACGATCGTCGGCAACCCCGATGATCAGCTGATCGGTCGGGCGGGCGTGCGGACCTATCCTGTCGAGGAGGCCAACGGCATCATCTTTGTCTTCGTCGGCGAGGCCGACTACGGAGCCCCGCCGGCCCTAGTGACCGACCTCCCGGCACGAGTCACCAACGACCCAAATGACAGGCCCGTCCCACACTTAACCGACGACGGCATTATCGTCCGCGGTATACATCGCCGACTGGTTGGCAACTGGCGCTTGGCGGCCGAAAACGGACTGGATCCAGGGCATCTGCTGGTGCACTGGGACAACCAAATCCTCGTTGCACTCGACCGCGCTCTGCCCCTTGGCGTAACCGCGCTGTCCAAAGAAGCCACCGAAGAGATCGACATTCCGGATGGTCCCAAGGGCGTCATGAACCGCTACGACAAATCCGACCTCTATCAGCCGGTCTTGGAGAATCCCAAGGTCAACATCAAGGCCCGCGGGTCGGTCCAACACTACTTCCGCACATCACTTTGGGTCCCAGGGATATTGATGGTGGAGCACTGGCCGGTCACCGATGTTGTCCAGTACGAGTTCTACGTGCCGATCGATGATCATCACCACGAGTACTGGGAAGTATTGGCAACGCGAGTCACCAACGACGCCGATCGCCAAGAATTCGATTTCAAGTATGAGAACTTCTACAAGCCGCTCGCGCTCGAGGGATTCAACAACTCTGATGTCTTCGCTCGAGAGGCAACAGAAGAGCACTACACCCGCTTCGACGGGTGGAACAACGAAATGCTCTGCGACATGGACTACTCGATCATTGCCTGGCGCAAGATGGCAGCCCGGCATCTACGAGGCTTCTTTGAATCACCGTATAAGGACGAGGACTGATCATGACCGTCACCTCAGAGGAATTTCGGTCGCCCAGCGATCTACATCATAAGACACACTGCGTGCGCCTGCACTACACCGACACAGTCAAGGAAATACAGGTACCCGAAGGGATTTCGGTAGTCGAAGCAGCCGAAGAAGCTGGTGTCCGTCTGGCACATCAATGTTGCGTAGGCACCTGTGGAACCTGTGTAGGGCGGGTCACGAACGGCGTGCTCGCGATGCCAGAGGGTCGAGTCTACCCGCTCAGCAACATCGAGATCCAGGATGGTCTGCGCCTGCTCTGTCAAGCAACTCCAACAACCGATGCTGATGCCGAATTAGACTATCCCGCTTCAATGCTCGACGATTACCCACGGAGGGAAACTACAGCAAAAGTCACCGGTATCGACCGGCTCGCCGAAACAGTTGTCGAGTTGTCGATTCGACTACCCAAACACGTGCAGTTTATCTTTCGTCCGGGCCAGTACGCTCGGCTCCGCGTTCCTGGGACCGATCAGTGGCGATCCTATTCAATGGCTTCTGGTGAACGTCAGAAGCGACAACTCACCTTCGTGATTCGACTGCTACCCAACGGTGCCATGTCGGACTACCTACGTGACCGCGCAACGCTCGGCGATCAGATCGATCTCGACGGACCACTCGGTTCGTTCGGATTGGCTACCGAGACCGGATCGGTGCTCATGTTGGCCGGCGGCACCGGCATTGCGCCGATGTTATCGATGCTGGACAAACTGCAGGCGGCACGCAGCCAAGACCCGATCCGACTGATCTTCGGTTGCGCCCGCGCCCGCGATCTCTTCCACCTCGATGAGATGGAAGGCCGAAGCAGCTTCATGAGCAACCTCACGGTCCGAGTTGTTGCCGACGAACCACATCAGCTTCCTGGCGTACTTGTTGGCAACCCAGTCAGTGCCCTCACTTCTGAGGATGTTGCTGCCCCAGACACATCAGCCTACCTGTGTGGTCCGCCGGCCATGATCGATGCGGCGTTCGTACGTCTGGAAGAACTCGGGTTGTCGCGCAAGCACATCCACACCGAGCAGTTCCTGCCGAGCTAACACGCGATCGCACAAATAGAGATTGGACCAAGCATGAGCATTGCACGGCTCGGCGCAGTCGCCGTCAACGTCGCTGATATCAATTCCTGGCAGCACCTACTTGTCGACCTACTCGAACTCGATGTTCGCCCACGCTCCTCCGCCGAGGATCCCCTCTTCGTCAGACTTGATGACCGACACCATAGGATCGCGCTCTATCCAGCCGCAAGCGACCAGATTCGCCGGGTCACATGGGAAGTTAATACGCCTGACGAACTACGGCAGCTCGCTGAGCGCGTACGCGATGCCGAGCTGGAAACCAACCGAGTCAGCGCCGACGACCCCGAGCCCCCGCAAGCACTTTCGGCGATTCGCTTCGCTGACCCCGACGGCTTCCCCACCGAGGTAGTGGTCGGTCCGCTCTCCGAACACAGCCCGGTCGTGCATGGCGGAGTCATCAGCGGATTTATCACCGGAGAACTCGGTCTAGGGCACGTGGTCTACATGTGCAAGGACTATCAGGCCTCGGTCGACTTCTACACCCGTGTCCTCGGATTCGAACTCACCGATTACATCGTCTGGGACGGCGCCGACGCAACCTTTCTCCACTGCAACCAACGCCACCACAGCTTGGCGCTAATGAATGAATGCTTCGGCTTCCGAGGAGGGGACTTCAATCATCTCATGATCGAAGCTGCCACCCTCGATGATGTTGGCCGCGCCTACGATCGCATCTGCTCTGCTGGCATCGATCTCAAGCTCACCCTCGGTCGGCATACCAACGACGGCGTCACCTCCTTCTATCTCAGCACCCCGTCGGGGTTCGGTATAGAAATCGGTTGGGGCAGCCAGCTTATCGGTAGCGACTGGGAGGTCAAGACCTACGATTCTCCGGCTCGCTGGGGCCATGAAGTCAAAATGGTCAGATAACGTGACCGCTGATTGCACACGTATCCAAGTCGGTGGTGCACCTACGAGCGCCAGCGCGGCAGTCGAGCGCTGTTTAGACCGGATAGCTGAGCGCGACAACACGATTCGTGCATGGGCACACCTTGATCCAGAGCTGGCCCGCGCTCAGGCACGCGCACGCGATTCGGAACCCCCGAGCTCGCCGTTGCATGGCGTCCCGATCGGCGTGAAGGACATCATCGACACTGCCGACCAACCGACGTCCTACGGCAGCGACCTGTGGGCAAACCACCGTCCACAACGCGATGCAGAGGTGGTTGAATGCCTGCGCACCGCCGGCGCGGTGATACTGGGAAAAACCTCCACCACCGAATTCGCCACCTACCAGTCGTGCGCAACCCGCAACCCACACAACCCCGAACACACCCCTGGTGGCTCATCCAGCGGGTCGGCTGCCGCCGTGGCCGATGGCCAGGTGCCCGTGGCACTGGGCACTCAGACCGCCGGGTCGGTGCTACGGCCCGGGTCCTACTGCGGAGTCTTCACCCTCAAACCGAGCTATGCGCGCTGGCCGTTCGACGGGGTGTTGCCGGTGGCATTGAGCTTCGACACAGTTGGGGCGTTTGCGCGGCACCCAGTCTGGCTCGGCGCACTCGATCAATCTGTGGCGCGCACAGGCGAAGCCGAGAGACTGCCGGCCACCCAGCGACTCCATGTCGGAGTACTGCGGCCACCATGGGCCGATCGCGCGACGCCGTCCGCCTCGGCTGCCCTGGAGAGGTTCGTCAAGAACCTCGCCGGCCTGGCTGGGCAGACCACCGATATCGAAATTCCAGACGCACTCGGCGCTCTTGACGATGCTCACACCCTGATCATGGCCGCCGAGGCCGCTGACGCTCTTGATGGACGCCTCCGCCCCGAAAGGTCCGGCGCGGTCAGCGATCAGCTCACGCGATTCCTGGCCCGCGGACACGCAGCTACCCCCAATGAGATTCAGCAAGCTCGCGCGCTCTTGCGGGAGACGAGCCGGATTGTCAGTCGCGAATTCGACGTCTTCGACGTCCTGGTCACGCTGGCGTCCACCGGTGAGGCCCCAGCCGGGCTGGGTAGCACCGGTGATCCGGTGTTCAACAAACTCGCCAGTGTCACCGGCCTCCCCGCCATGGGTCTGCCGATCGGCACCGGTTCGTCAGGCCTGCCACTGGGCATCCAAATCATCGGACCGCCGCACTCCGATCAGGCCCTGGTCCGACTCGCCACGTACTTGACCGATCGTGCCGGCCTCACCACGCGCTGTCCGCTACCCGAGGAGCCACGATGACTGACACCACGACCGCCGTCGGCCTCAAAGCATCGCTGGACAATGACCGGCGCGCCCTCTACGAGCAAGTATGCGCCCGGCTCAACCCGGACCGATTCCGGGAGCTGCTAGTCAATCTGATCAATATCCACAGCCCAACAGGCCTGGAACGTCCGGCAGCAGAGTTCATGGCCGACTACCTCCAAAACACCGTAGGAATCCCGGCGAACTATCAGCCGATGAACGAAACCAGCGGCAACGCGTTCGGCGAGCACCTCGGCGACGGCGCCGGCAGTCGGCTGCTGCTCTACTCACCCATCGACACCCACATCGACCCCGAGAATGATGTGCCCTGGGTCGGTCCCCGCCTACGGCCCGACATGCTCCCGCATGCCCGAGTAGACGGCGACCTGGTGATCGGGTTGGGCGCGTCCAACCCGAAATGCATGGTCGCCGGACTGACCGAAGTGACCCACGCCGTGGTCGAATCCGGGATACCGCTGACCGGCGACCTCGCGATCGGGTTCGCCGGCGGCGGTATGCCGGTGACCATGAGTAACCGAAACCGGGCCGGGATGAGCAACGGGGTATTCCACCTGCTGACCCACGGCGCGATGCCCGATCACGCGATCGTCTTCAAACCCTGGTGGGCTGTCTTCCCCGAGGAACCAGGCATGTGCTGGTTCAAAGTGTCCGTGCGAGGTACCTACGGGTACGCAGGGATCGCCCGAGGCACACCCGGTTTCCGGTCTTCGATCGTGCCGGCTGCCCGAGTGATCCAGTACATCGAAGAATGGCTGCCGCAATACACGGCCCGAAACACCTCTGGAACCACGATTCCCGAAGGGTGGATTTCGGCGGTCCGGTCCGGCTCTCCGGATAAACCGGCCTTCCCCTCAGCCACGACCGAGATCTACCTCGACGTACGGGTCAATCCGCGTACCACGCCCGGCGCCGTCCGCCATCAGTTCGCCGAACTCATCGCGCAGATCCGCGCGACCGAACCAGCCTTCGACCTGGACTGGGAAATGTACGGGTCACTGCCTGGCGGCATGACCGACCCCGACAACTGGATCATCCAGTCCTGCCGCCGGGGTTGGGAAGAAGTCGAGGGCCGCCCCTACGAATCCACCCCCCTGCTGGGTGGACAGACCGACGGGACACTAATCCGCCGCTTGGGTGTGCCCACCGCACGCATCGGCTACCCGTGGCCGCCGGCCAGCGCCCCCGCCGACCTCAATGAGGGTCTGGGCGGAATGGGCGTCGCCTCGGTCAACGACGTCATGACCGCCGCCCGCGCGGTGGCCTACGCCGTCGTCGACACCTTGACCCGCACCCGAGAGGAGATCGACCTGTGACGCCACCCCGAAGGATCCTGAACATCGTCCCGGTTCCCGTAACACAACACGCACTTGACTCATTCGCTGCCCAAATTCCCGCGGAAGCAATATTTCCCGGCTTCGAGAATGTGTTTGTCGCGGTCCGAGCCGGTGGCACGACGTTGGACAGCGCCTACGAGGCCACGCTCGCGGACGTTTTCGTGCTGGAGGCCGGATGCCGCGCCGAAGAACACGGATACGCCGCGGTCTGCGTCAACTCCATGAGCGATTCCGCGCTCGCCGCCCTTCGTTCCCGGCTAAGCATTCCGGTGGTCGCCCCAAACCTAGCCTCGATGTTGGTGGCGTCGTTGCTGGGCAAGAAGTTTTCGGTCGTAACGATGTGGCCGCAATGGCACGAGCTCTATCACAAGGCCGCGCGCGAACACGGGCTCACTGCCCGATTGGCCTCCGTCCGCGATGTCGGCATCCGGCCTGACACCACCGAATTACTGGCCGGAAAAGAAGATTTCATTTTCGAGGCGCTCGAAGTGCAGGCCCGTAAGGCGATTGACGACGACGGCGCCGACGTGATCATCCTCGGATCCACCACGATGCACCAGTCCCACGCGTACCTGGAGAAAGTGCTGGATGTCCCCGTGATCAACCCCGGTGTGATCGCGTACAAGATGTGCGAACTGCTCGTCCTGAGTGGACTCACCCACAGCAAGCGCGCATACCCCGCACCCGCGTTGATCCAGGACGATCTGCTCAGTTCCGTCACCCCCGCACTGCCAAAGCACCGAACAGACCAGGAGACACACCCGTGACGAGCGTCAATCCAGAAATCGGCCGCACCCTAAACACCGGCGGCTACGACACCAACTACCACGACGTCGGCAGCGGTGCACCGGTGCTGTTGCTGCACGGTTCCGGCGCCGGGGTTTCGGCCTGGGCCAACTGGCGTGGCCTCATCCCCGTGCTCTCGCAAGAATTCCGGGTGATCGCACCCGACCTGGTCGGTTTCGGCTACACAGAAACTCCAGACTCATTGCAGTTCAATATCTTCGACACCTGGATCGACCAGACGCTGGCCCTACTCGACGGCTTGGGCATCGACAAGACCCACATCGTGGGCAACTCGTTCGGTGGCGGGCTGGCGCTGCACCTGGCGACCAAGCACCCCGACCGGCTCGACCGGCTCACCCTGATGGGCGCCGGCGGCGTAGAAATGCCAATGAGCGACGAACTCGACCAGCTATGGGGCTACACCCCGTCGGTGGAGAACATGAAGAAAGTCATGGACATCATGGCTTACGACCGGTCGCTGGTCACCGACGAACTCGCCGAGCTGCGCTATCGAGCCACCATCCGGTCCGGCGCCCAGGAGGTGTTCGAGCGGGTCTTCCCACCACCGCGGCAGCGCTGGCTGGACGCTCAGATCGTGTCCGACGAAGCGCTGGCCGGCATCGCACATGAGGTGCTGATCCTGCACGGACGCGAGGACCGTGTCGTTCCCCTGCATGCCTCGCTGCACATGTTCGAACAGATCCCCAAATCCCAGTTGCACGTGTTCGGGCAATGTGGGCATTGGACTCAGATTGAGCACGCCGAACGATTCCATCAGTTGGTATCCCAATTCCTGCGGGAAGCCGACGTCGTCACCGGAGCGAGCACGTGACCGTCGCCGCCACCACCGACCTGCATTCAGAACTCGCAGACAAGCTGCGGGCGGCCCACACTCATCGGATCCCGATCGACCGGATCACGGCGAAATATCCGCATCTCACCATCGATGACGCTTACGCCATTCAACAGCAACAGATTTCGGCATGGAGCAGCGGCGGCGACCAGGTGCGCGGCCACAAGGTGGGCCTGACATCCAAGGCCATGCAACGCCAGCTCGGCGTCGACTTTCCCGATTACGGACGCCTCACCGCCTCGATGTTTCTGCCCGAGGGAACTGCCATCCCCGCCGATCGGTTCCTGCAGCCACGACTGGAACCCGAGGTCGCCTTCGTCCTGGGCCGCCGCTTGACCGGCCCAGGAGTGACCGTGGCCGACGCAGCCCGCGCGGTCGACGTCGTCCTACCAGCGCTGGAGATCATCGACTCACGGATCTGCGACTGGGACATCGGTCTCATCGACACGATCGCCGACAATGCCTCCTCCGGCGGTGTCCTGCTCGGCGGCACCGCCCGCCGCCTCGACGAGCTGGACCTGCGGCTGATGGGTGTGCTCGTGCACCGCAACGGCGAATTGGTCGCCACCGGCGCCGGCGCCGCCGTCCTAGGCTCACCGCTCAACGCGCTCGTCTGGCTAGCCAACACCCTCGGTCCCCATGGCGTCGCCGTCGAAGAAGGCGAGATCGTCATCCCCGGATCTATGACGTCGGCGATCCCGGTGCAGGCCGGCGACAGCTTCCATATCGAATTCACCGCACTTGGCAGCGTCACAGCCCATTTCGCTGCCGAGTAATCCACCGGAACGCCCAAAGGAGAGACCGATGTCCACCATTACTGCGGCCATTGTTGGGCCGGGCAATATTGGGACTGACTTGTTGGCGAAGTTGTCGCGCAGTGAGCGGATTGCAGTGCACTCGATGGTGGGTGTGGATCCGGATTCGGAGGGATTAGCGCGTGCGGCCCGGTTAGGGGTGGCGACCTCGGCTGGTGGGGTGGATTGGTTGCTGTCCCAACATGAGTTGCCCGATATCGTGTTTGAGGCCACCTCGGCGCGTGCGCATGCGGCCAACGCACCCCGGTATGCCGCCGCGGGCATCCGCGCGGTCGATCTGACCCCGGCAGCGATTGGGCCGTTCGTATGCCCGCCGGTCAATCTCGACATCAACACGACCGCGCCAAATATCAACATGATCACCTGTGGTGGGCAGGCCACCATCCCGATCGTGGCCGCGGTCAACCGGGTCACCGCGGTCAGCTACGCCGAGATCGTGGCGTCGATCTCGTCGCGTTCGGCCGGGCCGGGCACGCGGGCCAATATCGACGAGTTCACCGAAACCACCGCGCGGGCGATCGAGGACGTCGGCGGCGCCGGCCGGGGGCGGGCGATCATCATCATCAATCCCGTCGACCCGCCGATGATCATGCGTGACACCGTCTTCTGCGCCATCGACCCCGACGCCGACCGTGACCAGATCAGCGCGGCCATCCACGCCATGGTCGACACCGTGGCCGGCTATGTCCCCGGCTACACCCTCAAAGCCGAGCCCCAGTTCGACGACCCGCGCCCGGACTGGCACGGCAAAGCACGGGTGACCACGTTGCTGGAGGTCCGCGGCGCCGGCCACTACCTACCCGACTACGCCGGCAACCTCGACATCATGACCGCGGCGGCCGCCGAAGCCGGGGAACGCATCGCCGCTTCCCTACTGGCACAACAGGAGCAGGCGGTAGCACGATGACCAACTGGGACACCCACACCCGGGACGTGCGCCTGGTGGACACCACCCTGCGCGACGGCAGCCACGCCATGGCGCACCGCTTCACCACCACCCAGGTCCACGACACGGTCACCGCACTGGATGCCGCCGGAATTTCGCTGATCGAAGTCGCCCACGGCGACGGCCTGGGCGGTTCCACCTTCAACTACGGGTTCTCCCGCGTCGCCGAGACTGAACTGATCGCCACCGCGGTCGCTGCCGCTCGCCATGCCAAGATCGCGGTGCTGCTGCTCCCCGGCCTGGGCACCGTCACCGACCTCAAAACCGCCCACGACCTCGGCGCCGGCGCGGTCCGCATCGCCACCCACTGCACCGAAGCCGACATCTCCCTGCAACACTTCGGCGCGGCCCGCGCCCTGGGCATGGAGACCGTCGGCTTCTTGATGCTCTCGCACATGGCCGGCCCCGACCACCTGGCACGGCAAGCCCGCATCATGGTCGACGCCGGTTGCCAGTGCGTCTACGTCGTCGACTCCGCCGGGGCCCTGATCCTCGACGAAGTCAGCGACCGCGTCGCAGCACTGGTGAGCGAACTCGGTGGGGACGCCGAAGTCGGCTACCACGGCCATCAGAATCTCAGTCTCGGGGTGGCCAATTCGGTGCTGGCCTACCGCGCCGGCGCCCGTCAGATCGACGGATCGCTGGTCGCTCTCGGTGCGGGAGCGGGCAACTCTCCCACCGAGGTCTTGGCCACGGTTTTCGAACGGCTGGGCATCGCGACCGGCGTCGACAAAGACCAGGTGCTGGCAGCGGCCGAAGGAACCGTCAAGCCCTACATCACCCGGCTGCCCGTGATGGACCGCGCCTCCATCGTCCAGGGTTTCGCCGGGGTCTACTCCAGCTTCCTACTTCACGCCGAGCACGCAGCGCACCGCTACGGCGTGCCCGCACACGAAATCCTTTACCGCGTCGGACAAAAGCGGTACGTCGGAGGTCAGGAAGACATGATCATCGACATCGCGATCCAGCTGCAGCAAGAACGTGCATCAGCCGATGCCCTGCCCGCCCTACTTGGCACCGCCTAGCAACCAGAAGAGTACAGAAGGGACCTCAATGAACATCGCAATCATCGGGGCGGGTATCGCTGGACTGTGTTCGGCAAAGCTGCTCTCCGAATTCGGCTTTGACGTAACTGTTTTCGATAAGACTCCCGACGTGGGAGGGGTGTGGAGCCACACTCGGCGCTACCCGGGAGTCACCACCCAGAACAACAAGGGCACCTACGCCTTCTCCGACTTCCCGATGCCGAGGGACTACCCGGAGTGGCCGTCGGGGGAACAAGTGCAGCGCTACCTCGCCGAGTACACGCGTCGATTCCACCTGGACGAGGTCATCCGGCTCGGCACCGAGGTGCTGTCGGCCGACCTCGACGAGCAAGCGGGGCGATGGACCCTTACCACGCGAAACATTGCGGATGGATTCACCGAAGAAATCGAATTCGATCAGCTGGTCGTGGCAAACGGTATCTTCTGCGACCCATTCATTCCCGACTACCCCGGCACATCGGACTTTGTCCGTGCCGGCGGACGGCTCTGTGCCGCATCAGATTTCAACGAACTGGCGGATGCCGCCGGAAAGGACATCGTCGTCGTCGGCTACGGCAAATCCGCGTGCGACATCGCCGAATCCCTCAGCAACGCGGCCTCGTCGACCACGCTGGTCGCCCGTGAGGTCACCTGGAAGATGCCGCGCAAGGTCGCCGGTGTCCTCAACATGAAATACATATTGCTCACCCGGTTCACCGAGGCGTTGTTCGAACATCTGGACCAACGCGGCTTCGCGCGCTTCCTCACCGGTCCCGGTCGGTCTTTCCGAAACGCGCTGCTGGGATCCATCGGATCGATCGCCCGGCGCCAGCTGCAGTTCGACAAACTCGGCCTGGTGCCACGGGGCCCTTTTGAACATATCGTCCGTCACGCGGTGAGCCTGGCCACCGAAAACTTCTATGAAAAGATCCACGAGGGGACCATCGATATACGTCGCGATCTGACCATCACCCAACTGTGTGAAGACAATGGCCGGCCGACCGCCCTCCTCTCCGACGGCAGCATGGTGCCGGCCGACGTTGTTGTGTGCGCGACCGGATTCCTGCAACACACTCCGTTCCTGCCGGACCACCTGCATCGACGTCTCACCGACACGGACGGCAACTTCATGCTGTACCGCCAGATCCTGCCAATGGACGTGCCCCAGCTGTTCTTCGTCGGCTATGGCTCCTCATTGCTCAGTCCCATCAGCGCCGAAGCGGCGGCCATGTGGGTGGTCCACTACCTTGCTGGACTCGCGGACCTACCCGACCCCGAGGAGCGCCGCGCATTCACCGAACAACGATTGAGCTGGATGGTCGAACGCACCCAAGGCAAGCAGGCCCGCGGGACCAATATCATTCCCTTCCAGCTACGGCTGATCGACGAGATCCTGGATGAAGTCGGAATCAATGTCGGGCGGTGGGCAAAGCTGCGCCAGTGGCTCTTGCCGGTTAAACCTCGGGCGTATCAGGCCGCTACCCGAAAACTTCACCGGCTGGTTGACCGAAAACCTCGAAAACGCACCTTGCTGGCCGCCGTACCCGCCATTATCGGGCTGGTACTCGTAGGGCTGGCGAGCCCACACGTTTCGCGGGCGGACGACGGTCTGGGCAACCCCCAGATTTGGTCGGTCGGCGGGGCTGATTTCGAACCGAGTTGGACTGATCAAAACGGCGTTCTCCACGATTTGGCGTTCTACACGCCGCCGGACCCGCTGCCGCCGGGGCGACCCGGTGACCTCCTCCGCACCGAACCCTCACGCGTGGTCTTCGAGCCCTCGGGCCGGGTTGATTTTCGCGGTACGGGAACTCGGATCATGTACCGCAGCACCGAAGCACAGGGCCACCCGGTCGCAGTGACCGGCACCTATATCGAGCCGGACAACCCTTGGCCGGGCAACGGTCCGCGCCCGTTAATCGCATATGCGGCGCTTCCGACCGGGATGGGTGAGCAGTGCGCGCCATCAAAGCTGATTAACCAGGGTATCCACGCCTCCACATCGTCAGGTTTTGACGTCATGATTAACCTCGACCAGGGCTTCATCGGGACGTTGGTGGCGCGGGGATTCGCTGTCGTGATTACCGACGGCGTCGGTATGGGCGTCCATGGTCAGAACTCGCCGCAGTTTATGAACAGGGTTGCCGCCGGCACCGCCCTGATCGACGCTGCCCGAGCAGCGATGAAGCTACCCGGCACTTCCCTGGAGCCGCACGGGCCGGTCGCGTTCTGGGGTTGGTTGTCGGGCGGACACGCCGCATTGGCGGCGGCTGAACTGGCGGATACCTATGGACCCGAACTCAATACGGTTGGCGCGTATGCGGCCGCCACGCCCACCGATATATCTGTACTCGTCCCAGTCTTTGACGGTAACTTCCTGGCTGGAACAACCGGCTGGATATTGAGAGGCATGATGGCGGCTTACCCTGAGACTGAACAACCCATTCGGGATTCGTTAACCCCGCGCGGTTTGGAGATGTTGGATAACACCGGGCGTCAGTGCCTCGTGCAAACTGGGATCGATTACGAATTCCGTCACCTCGGAGGTGGGCCAGCAGACGCCGAATCGGGTCGATTCTGGTTTAAGCATGATATCTACGAAGGTGTCCAGGTGGACCCTCTTAAGAGTCTGCTCAAGACAATGCGACTAGGTGTCAGCAAACCTAACATGCCAGTGTATTTCGACCACAATCGGTGGGATTCATTCGCACCCTACCAAACCGCCCTTCAGACAGCGCGGGAATACTGCGCCATGGGCACCGATGTTACATTCTGGACCAACGAGCAGCCCCCATTCTTGAACAAATTAGCTATCAACTCGCTTTTGCCAGTGGTAGTCGATGGCGAGAGAAGCATTGCGTGGGTTACCGATCGGTTCAATGGCGTGCCGACGACACCAAATTGTGGTGATCTCTAGTGACATACGTCTTTAGGAATTTTCTGACAGAAGTTAGTCGGCCGAATCACATTAAATACCGAGCTACAGAAACGTCAGCAGATACTTTCGACGTTGGGTACTCGGAAGCCGGTTGTGCGTCCAATGCTAGCTATCCGCTCCAACAGGAGAGAAAGCATTTGCTAGCGATCAATTCGGTACGCCTAGTACTGTTGGTACAGCACCAACGGCTAAATATAACATGAGCGCAACTATCGAGTTCGGCATAGGCCTCGGTGGCACACTCGGACCGGCGGAGTATCCGTCACTCGCCACCCGCATCGAGGAACTCGGATTCGACCTACTCACGGTATTCGGCGATCTCATGATGCAGCCACCAGCGATGGTGCTGGCCACCATGGCGCAGGCGACGACACGAATCACACTCGGAGTCGGCTGTTATACACCGTGGACGCACCACCCCGTTGAGATCGCCGGACAGTTAGCCTACCTCGATCAGCTCTCCGCTGGCCGTGTTCTGATGGGAATCGCGCGTGGTGCCTGGCTGAATCAACTTGACATCGATACATCGAAATCGATTGCCGCAGTGGCTGATACAGTTGCGATAGTCTCTTTGCTTCTCTCGGATTCTCAGGACGGTTACCAAGGCCAGGTTTACAGCCTTGCAGAGGGCACGCGGCCGTTCTATCCGGTTCGGCGTGACCGCATTCCCTTGATGGTGGGCACGTGGAGCCCCCGGTTGGCGGAGTTTGCCGGTGCCAAAGCCGACCAGATCCACGTCGGCGGCAGCGCCAACCCAGCGATGGTCCCCGTGATCAAAGACTTTGCCGTTCGTGGCGAGAGGATTGCCTGCCGAAGTCCTGGGTCCGTCGCTATCGCGCTTGGCGCCGTTACCGTCATCGACGACGATGGCGATGCCGCCCGCGCCCGTGCACGCGCCGATGTTGCTCTTCCGTTCCATGCCATCGCCGCGCTCGATCCCACCCTCGATATCGACCCCGAGTTACTCCATAAGATGGACCTACTGCTGCGCACGCAGCAGTTTGAAGCGGCCGGGCGGTTGATACCCGGCGAAGTCCTCGACAAATTCACCTTCGCCGGAACGCCCGACGAGGTCGCAGCACAGGCGGCGGCGGTCTACGACGCTGGCGTCAAGCGCGTTGAGTTCGACTTCCCGCTTGGCCTCACCGTTGCGGGCGGTCTCGACCTACTCGGAACTCGAGTGCTACCGATCCTGCACGACGCCGGATATCGATCTGTCCACGCTCAAGGTACTTGAGCTCGCGACCGACGCTGCTGTCGAACTCTCCAGCTTTTGGAACTGCCATCGATGCAGGTTCCACAGCGACTTCTAGCAGTGCTGGGGCGATGTAGATGATGAAGTTAGTGCCGGTGATCGGTTGGTGCGCCCCATCTATAATCCCACCGACTGCCGATTCCCTCCGGGCCCAACGCTCCCAGACACCAGGCAGGATTGAACTCATGGTCGCTCACGGTGCACCCTTGACCGACGCCCAGTTCAAGGTGCTGCAGTGGATCAATGATGGTCGCCCCGAAGGTGTCGTTACCGGCTCGGCACATCGAACGTCCGCCCGTGCACTTGCCAGCCGCGGCCTCGCTCGGGTCAAAGGCCACGGCGCCAACTGGACGGCGACGATCGAGCCGGCAGGAACGTACTACCTGGAGCACGGCGGGTTTCCGGATCAACCGTCCGTTCGCCGGCGCGCCCGGTCCGCTCCCAAGCGCCGTCACCAGCCACGACCAGAACCAGCGCCCCCTCCGATAACGAACGACGACGCTGCAGGACCGGGCACACGCTCGGCCCCTAACGTGCCGAAGCTCGGCGTCGCCGCGCAGCTCATCGAAACACTGCGCCAGGCCGGAAAGTCCGGTCTCACAGTGGCGCCTGACGATCTCCCCGCCATTCGTCGTCGTCTGGCACACGCGGAACGCGACAACCGGATTCCGGCCGAGCACCGGGTCGCCTGCGAGCCCGCAAGGATCAACGAGCAGCACGCGGTGGTCCTGCGGCTCCAGCCCAGCCCCCGCTGGCACGTGGCAGCGCTGCGGCCCTCGCCATCACGGTGCCGCTTGAAGAATCCGACCTCGTGTGGGGCGTCGGAGGATGAAGGTTCCACCCGCGGTTTGCTGCGACTCAAGAGTTCATCTCATCACGACGCACTGAAGGTCGGGATGAAACCCCGGCAGGTCGGCGACCCGCCCGCAAGTTCCTGGGTTCCGGCTGTGGGCGGTCGTACGATCTCTGTCTAGGAGACACCGGATCGGGGCCACTCCCCGCGCTGCCGTCAGGTTCGGCCTGTTTGCCAACCTATCGGACTATTGGAGGACCCTGTGTGGGCTGATAACGAAGCGGACATCGACCTTCTAGGCTTCGAGTTCCTCGTCGACGGCCTCGTCGTCGCCCTGACGGAGCCGCGCCTGCTCCCATTGACAATTGGTGTCCTGGGTGACTGGGGTTCGGGTAAGAGCAGTCTGATGCAGATCGCGGCCCGCGAACTCGATGATGTCCGGGATGAACATGCCGGCCACGTGCCCGAAGAGGATCAGCTCTCTCCCTATCTAACAGTGCATTTCAGTCCGTGGCAGTACGAGGACCACGACGACGTGAAGATTGCCCTGATGACAGCGGTACTGGACTCGATCGTTAAACGCGCACCAGGCACCAGTGACCAAGTCGGACGGCTCCGGAAGATTGTCACCGGCCTGCGCCGTTGGGGTCGAAAGCTCGGCAGAACAGGAGCCGCCGCTGCGCCAGCGCTGCTCCCAGTCATTCTGCAGCGCGCAGGCGTCGATCTCGACCCCTCCACACTCGATGCGGCGACGGCTCTCACGGGCGCCGTAGCGAAGCAGACCGAGGCAGCGTTGAAGGAGCCCGACGAAGAATCGACTACCCCTGCTGCGGATGCTGCGTCGCCTCTCGGTGATGTCGATGCGTTCCGTCGCGAGTTCTCCAAGCTCGTTGCCGACATTCCCGACTGCAAGGCGGTCGTGGTCTTCATCGACGACCTGGACCGGTGCCTCCCGGACACTGTCGTCGACACCTTCGAAGCGATCCGGCTGTTCCTGAACACGCCGAATACCGCATACGTTCTTGCGTTGAACCAGAACGTAGTTGAGGCCGCGATCGACTCGCGTTACCCGGAACTGAAGAAGTCCGACGGGGCCGGCATCGGACGGGACTACCTGGAGAAGATGCTCCAGCTCAAGGTCGCAATTCCCCCGCTATCCGCTCCAGAAGCCGAGACGTACATCAATCTGCTCTTCGCGGAGCTACACCTGCCCCGCGAGGCGTTCAATGCGGTCCTCGACAACGCCACCAAGATTCGACGTGAGAACGGCCTGGCGGTCGCGTTCAACACAGGGATCGCGGGTTCGGTACTCCAGGACATCCCCGCCCGGCTTGCCGCGGACCTGAAGTGGGCGGCAGAGATTTCACCGATCCTGGGGTCATCGCTGCGTGGCAACCCGCGGCAGCTGAAAAGGTTCCTCAACAATCTGCTGCTGAAGCACCGAAGCGCCAAACGACGCGATGCGAAGATCGAGTTGCCCATCCTCGCGAAGCTGATGGTACTGGAGGACCAGTACAACCCAGACTTTCAGAAGCTCTTCGACTGGGAGATGGCGGCAGGCGGTGCGTGCAGCGAGCTCGCCACCGCGGAGGCCCATGCTCGGGGAGTCGGCGATGACCCTGAACCGGCCGACGACGACGAGTCCGGTGACGGAAAGGTAGCCGGATCGGCATCGAAGGGAAAGCGCGCTCCTGCCTCCCCGGTAGCGCCTCCCGTTGCCCAGTCCGACGCAGAAGTCTGGGCCGCGAAGACGTATATCGCGGACTGGCTTCGGGCTGACCCGTCGTTCGCGGGCACGGACCTGCGTCCCTACTTCATGTATTCACGCGACAGGTTGTCGTTCGGAGTCTCAGCGTCAAGGCTTGCGCCGCATCTGCAACGACTGATCACCGACGTCCAGTCCGATATCGAGGCGAACCGACGCAGCCACTACCAGGCGGTCAAGAATCTCGACCCGAGTGAGCGGATGCAGTTCATAGACGCCCTGCTCGAACGGGTTCAGCGCAACCCTGCTGGCACGGCGCTGACAGCCGCGCTGGAACTCGCGGAGAAGAACCCGGACATCGTCGGCGCGGTCTGCGCGGCACTCCTTCCGCTGCCGCCCTCATCCATCCCACCTACTGCTGGGACCGCAGCTGTCCGCCGTCTACCACTCGACGACGCCGCTGTGCCCCAACTCCTGCAGCGCTGGGAGGACGGCGACAACCCCCAGCTGCGGACCTTGGTGAAGGGCGCACGCGAAGCCGCCGCCAGAAAGAAGTAGTTGAGTGGGGACATCAGCCGATAGAGCAGCGGGAACCGGCGGCAACTGGACACCCCTCAAACACGCGACGAATGCCTACGTCCGGGGTCTCGGAAGATCCAACTCCAACGAACGCGCCAACCGTGTCCTAGCGCGCCACGTCCCACTTCTCGGGGGAACAGGCGAGGCTGCCGCCGGAGCTCGCGCAGGTCGATCTGGAATCACAAGGCTCGGCGGACTGCTCACCGGGTTGGGGACGGGCACCGCTGCACAGGCACTGACGGCGATCGGTCTGGCCCATCTGGTCGGCCAGGATCGATTCACCGTTCTCGACGAACTCGTCAGCTATATCGCCGGCGTAGGAAACGACCTCGACTCCGGTGCGGCTCGTGACGCCGCGTGCGATGTTCTCGACGAGGTATTCGGCGATGCAGACTCGTGGGAAGAGTTGAATGAGATCAGCGTCGACCGCGAACAGCTCGGGCAAATCCTCGAACGTTTCTTGGCGCTGTACGTCTACAACAGGGTTCCAGTGGTCGCCGAGCGCTTGAGTCGGTTGACCGACCCTGTCGCGATGCGCCAAGCAGATCAGCAGATGCGCCAGATCATCGCTGACCTAGTGGTGATCGAGCTGCCAGCGGATCCGCTTTCCGTCGATTGGAGTGGCCAGCAGGGCAGGGACATCGCGGCGCGGGCAATCACAACTGCCTACGAACTGCTATCCGCTCTCGAAGGCGATGGTCACGCATGACCGACTACCGAGTTCGTATCCGTCCAGCCGCAACAACTCCGACCGGGCCGGAGGAACTTCGACTGCTTGATTGGTCGCCGGGGAGCACGGCATCGACGATCCAACTGGGGAACCGAGCCGGGTCTCGATTCCTGGCGGGATGGCGGGCACCGCGAGCCGCCCTGGACTTGTTCCTCCTGGGAGCCGGCGTGTACTGCGTCGACAAGGCCACTCCCCGCGCCGCCGCGGCCGATGTATGGACCCGCGACCTTTCGGTGGAACTTCCTGTCGCAGATCCGGAAGCATGGACAGCTGCGCCGTGGAAGGAGACTCTCGACTTCCTCACCGGCGACGATTGGGCGCTGACGCCCTATCGCGACGACACCTCGCCGCTGGACGGCGTCGGGCGAGTGCCCGAAGACATCACACCCGTGGCCGCGGTCGACGCCGTCAGTCTCTTCTCCGGTGGTCTGGACTCGTTGACCGGAGTGATTGACCTTCTCGAAGAAGACCCGAACCGACGCTTGTGCCTGATCTCGCACAACGAGGGCGACCAAGCGTCTACGGCGCAGAAGAAACTCACCGATGCCTTGTGCGGGCACTACGGCCAAGACCGTCTGGAGCTGCGGAGTATCTTCCTTCGCCCAGCCCCCGCCGCAGCAGGGCAAGCGCGCCCACTTCCGAGGGAGAGAGAGACCACGACTCGCGCACGGTCATTGCTGTTTCTCACAGCGGGGCTCGCGCTCGCGGCTTCGGTAGGGCCGGATGTTCCCGTCTACATACCGGAGAACGGGTTCATCGGCATCAATGTCCCGCTTACTCGGGCACGGTCGGGCAGCTACAGCACACGCACGACCCACCCGCAGTTCATGCATCTGCTACGCGCGGCCGTTGACGCCGTGGGAGTACGCAACCCGATCCTTAACCCGTTCCGCTTAAAAACCAAGGGCGAGATCCTCGCGGGGTCTCGAAACCCTGAACTTCTTCGGGCCCTCGCGCCCCACAGCATCTCCTGTTCCCACCCGGAGGCGGCCCGCTACGCCGAACGCGATCAGGGCAACTGTGGCTACTGTTTCCCCTGCCTTATCCGCCGTTCCTCGATGGCCAGTGTCGGCTGGGACACCTCAAAGGGCTACGCATGGGACGCACTTACCGGCGAGGGCCTTCTCAACCGTGAGACGCAGCGAGCCGCGGATCTTCGAGCCGTCATCAACTCGGTGTACTCCGACAGGCCGGACCGCGACATACTTCGCAACGGACCGATCCCGAATGGCGAACATCGAGAGTTCCTGCGAGTGTGGCGCACGGGAACAGAAGAACTCCGGTCCTGGTTCAACGGCGCTTCGGGCGCCACTGCCGAAATCGTCGAGAGGTTGAAGTGAGCGCTGCCCGCCTGCTCGACACACACTGTCACGTGTCCGCCTATGCGGACCCGGTGGCGATCCTGCGCGAAGCTGATGAGGCGGGAGTCGGGATCGTCGCGGTCACAGAGGACCCGGACGAGTATCGACGGCTCCGCACTCGTCTAGGCAGGCGCGAGCACGTCGAGGTAGCTCTCGGGTTGCACCCCCTGCGGGCCGCAGCGTTCGGCCCGAACGAACTCGCTCGGTTCTTTCGGCTTGTGCCGCAGACGAATTGGATCGGCGAAGTGGGCCTCGACTACTCCCGTGCGGGAGCTGCTACTGCCAAGGCGCAGCAACGCGTTTTCGATGTCGTCCTGACAGAGGCCCAGCCTGGGAGACATCCCCTGACCGTTCACAGCCGGGGCGCAGAGAAGGACGTCGTTCGTCGTCTCGCTGACGCCGGACTACCGGCCGTCCTGCACTGGTACAGTGGCCCCCTGAACCTCATAGGCGAGGCCCTTCAAGCAGGCCTGTACTTCTCGATCAACGTCGCGATGACGCGCACCCGAAAATTCCCCTCACTGATGCGGGAGATACCCCGAGACCGGATCCTCCTGGAGACGGATGGCCCGTACGCCAAGGATCGCGGTCGACCAGCGCGCCCAAACGAGTTGAGCGAAGTAGCGGCCGCGATCGGCCTGTCCTGGGGAACAGACCTCGCTGCCACGACGAAGGTTCTTCACGCCAATCAGTCGAGCTTCCTGAACCGCTCATAGCGGATACGAGCACCGCGACACGCACGCATCCCGACGTTGGTCAAGCTACTTGAATCCGGCAAGATCCCGTTCACCAAACCCGGCCGACACCGCCGCGTCCAGCTACAGCACCTGCTCGACTACCAACATCTCCAGCACGAGCATCGTCGTGAAGAACTCGCGACCATGACCGCCGAGGCGGCAGACGATGACGCCTACCGCGCCACCAACGGATTCACCGGGGCACCGCCGAGCAGTGCCCAGAATTCATAGCGCCAACGCGCCGAATGCACCCGACCGCGCTCGCCTGAAGTCGGCGTGTCCACCTGCTCCTGGTCCCCGTCACTGACCGATAGGGATCGGATCGAAACAATGTGAGTCCCCGCAAACGCATCCCTCTCCAACTCGGCCAACAGGCCGCTTGAGACGGCCGGACTCAAGCTCGGACCACGGGACCATCACTGGAGGTAGGACCTTTCGTAGATGACTTCGATTGGGCCCGTTGCGGCTCGGCGCAGGATTGTCACGTGCACGTGCGGGATCTCCCCGGTCTGGATCGCGGTGTTGATGAAGTTCTTGGCGTTGGCGGTGCAGATGGATTCGGCGCCGGCAGTCGGGTAGCACATGTCGATCGCGTCGGCCGGGGTGAACCGGCCACCCAGATCGTGTTGACCTTCGGCCCATTCAAGACGCAGTTTCCACCAACGGTCGAGGGCGCTTTCGTGGGCTTCCTCTTGTTCGATATCGATGCCGTACACCTCGACGTCGACGTAGTCGTTGTCGGCGAGCTCGCGAAAAATCTTGGGCCCCTGCAGATGCCAGGTGAGCGTGCCCTCGATGACCACGTTCTCCTTGAGGCTGGTGCACGTTTCCCGGATGGCTTCGGCGAGGCGGACTGACTCTACATGCGCCAGTGCGGACAATTCGCGTGGCGCGAGCCCATGGCCGTCGGCCAATGGCGCCATGGTTAACAGGCGGTCGTAGATGCCATCGGCGATGGCTTGCCTGATGACGTGGTCCTTGATGATGTCGGCGTCGATGATGCGGTAGTCATCGAGGTCGGCGATCCGGGCCCTCAGTAGGGCGGTCTTGCCGGCACCGGGTGGCCCCGCGGTGACGATGGCGGTGCGGCCGCCGAGACGGGGGTTGGCCTGGCTCAGATACCAGTCGATGGTGTCTCTCTGGAACCGGGCCCGGCCGATGTCGCCGCGCGGGTAGAGGCGTGCGGTGCTTTGGTCGGAGTCACGATGCAGAGGCGCTCCGGGAGCCGATAAGGCGGTGAGCTGGCCGGCGACTTGCGCACGCAGATCAAGGGAGGGGTGCATCGCGTTGGCGGTCGGCCAGCTGTTGGAATTCGTCGTCGCTGAGTTGGCCGCGGTAGAAGGCCATCTCGATGGCGTCCCAGTCGCCGGTCATGTACGCGTCAGTGGCGACACCACCGATACGGACCACATCCCCGAAGGTGTACTGCCACTTCATGAGCTTGTCCATCATCTGCTCAGTGGTGATGATTCCGGCGGTGCGCTGGTCGATGATCTCGGCCGGCTTGGGGTTCAGCTGGCTGGGGTCGTCGTTGACACGCCGCAGGATGCGCTGGATCGTGGCCTGGGACTGGTTGCCGACCAGGTCGCTGATCTGGCGTTGACTGAGACCCTTGATGGTGGCGGCTTTATAGATTTCGCGTTCGAGTTCGCGATCGTCTACGCGCCGACGAGCTGCGATAGCTGCCAGTCGCTGCTCAGCCTGTTGGGCGATGGTCTGGCTGGCGGATTCGGTAGACATCATCACACCTCCTGATTCATTATGAATCAGGAGGTGTGTGCCGTCAACGATGGTAGGGACTGTAAACAATGGACCGGACCCCAGCATCACCGCCTCGCCGAACGCTTCTAGGTCACGACCAGGCGCGAGAACGTCCCTTCGCCAACGGTAAACTCGCTGGTCAACGACTCAGTTGAAAGACCTCAACCCGTGTCGCAGGTGGACAAGTCCCCCCTCGGACACAATTTGTTAGCTAGCAGTGTCCGTAAATAGGCTCCGAACTGCATCAGAGCGAATTTTTTGTGATTGCTTACGTCCACT
>NZ_JBYCKY010000490.1:0-2523 GCF_057473605.1 Mycobacterium sp. TH-M82
GTGCCGCACAAGGCGGGTACGGCGCGATGGCGCTGGCCACCTTCCACCCCGACCGGTTCGGGTACGGCGGTTCGATGTCGGGTTTCCTGTACCCGTCCGCGACCACCGTCAACGGCACCATTATCTCGGGCATGCAACAGTGGGGCGGGGTGGACCCCTACGGCATGTGGGGTGCGCCGCAGCTGGGCCGGTGGAAGTTTCACGACCCCTTCGTGCATGCGTCCCTGCTTGCGCAGAACAACACCCGGGTGTGGGTCTTCGCCCCAAGCGGCGGCGCCAGTGATCCGGCCGCGATGATCGGTTATCCGGACGTGACAGCCGGCGACGGCCGTTTCTTCTATTCGCAATATCGCTACGTCCGCGCCCACAACGGACACTTCGAGTTCCCAGACGGCGTCGACAACGGCTGGGGGTCCTGGCGTTCGCAACTGGGTGTGATGGCACCCGACATCGTCGGGGCCATCAAGTAACTCATCGGGTAGCATCGGGGGCCGGTCGGACTGAGTCGGTACCCTACAGGGTCAACAGGGGGCTGTGGGCGGCGCCGGGCATCTGCCCACCACCGACCGACTGACGCCGCCGGCAGGAGAAGATGGCCAAAACTTCGCGAAGCGCCCGAGGATCCCAGAGATCCCAGAGATCCCGGCGCCGGCGGCGTCGCATCCTCGGCTGGACCGCGGCAGCGGCGATGTCGCTGGTGGTGGCGCTGGTGGTGGCGGCGGTGGTGATCTGGATCCGCCGTCCCGTTTCAGGTATGTCACCACCGAGCGCGACGGCGCCGGAGGCAGTGCCGCCGAGCGGCGCCACGCCGCACGCCAAAAAGCCACGCCCGGCGTTTCAGGACGCCGGCTGCCCGGACGTGCAGTTGATCTCGGTGCCCGGCACCTGGGAGTCGTCGCCGACCCAGGACCCGTTGGACCCCACCGAGTTCCCCAAGGCGCTGCTGCTGACCGTCACCAGGCCGATCGCCGAGCAGTTCGACCCCGGCCGGGTACAGACATACACCGTTGCCTACACCGCGCAGTTTCATAACCCGATCGGCGCCGACGACCAGATGAGCTACAACGACAGCCGGGGCGAGGGCTTTCACGCGACGGTCAATGCGATCACCGACATGAATGCCAAGTGCCCGCTGACCAGCTACCTGCTCGTCGGCTTTTCGCAAGGCGCGGTCATTGCCGGCGACGTCGTCGGCGACATCGGCAACGATCGCGGACCGGTCGACGAAGACCTGGTGCTCGGCGCCACGCTGATCGCCGACGGCCGAAGGACACCGAGCAGCGGCGTCGACATCCCACCCACCCCGCCGGGTCAGGGCGCGGAGGTCACCCTGCACGAGCTGCCGGTCCTGTCGGCGTTGGGGATCACCATGACCGGCGCCCGGCCGGGGGGCTTCGGCGCGCTCAATCACCGCACCAACGAGATCTGCGCGCCCGCCGACCTGATCTGCGCGGCCCCGCAGGAGGCATTCAGCATCACCAGGCTGCCGGCCACCCTCGACGCCCTGGCCGGCGGCGCCGGCCAGCCGGTGCACGCGATGTATGCCACCACCGAGTTCTGGGACCATGACGGGGAGTCGGCGACGCAGTGGACGTTGAACTGGGCGCGTGGTCTCATCGACAACGCACCGCGTCCGAAGCACGGATGAGGGCGGCCGCCGACGGAACATCGCAAAGTAGATCACGAGGTACATCACAAGGTCGTAACGCATGCCGCGGGTGATTTGGCGTGCGCCCCATCGACCTCTAACATTAAGAGGAATTTAAGAGCTCATGGCCGCAGCCCCGGCCGGAGCGCGAGCCGGTGCAGGTGTGTGACAGGAGATTTGGCATGGTCGTGAGGGCCCAGGCGGAGTATCTCAATCCGTTCGTCAAGGACGGGAAGATCCGGCTTCCGGAGACCGACAGCCTGGTGAAGATCGTCGAGCGCTGGGCGAACCTGCGCGCCGAGAAGGTGGCGTACACGTTCCTGGACTACTCGACCGAGCGCGACGGTGTTGCGCGGCACATCTCCTGGGCCGAGTTCGGTGCCCGCAACCGTGCCGTGGGTGCCCGGCTGCAACAGGTCACCCAGCCCGGTGACCGGGTCGCCATCCTGTGCGGGCAGAACCTGGACTACCTGGTCTCGTTCTTCTCCATCTTGTACTCCGGCCGGATCGCGGTGCCGCTGTTCGACCCCGGTGAGCCCGGCCACGTCGGCCGGTTGCACGCCGTCCTCGACGACTGCGCCCCGTCGGCGATCCTGACCACCGGCGACGCCGCCGAGGGTGTGCGCAAATTCTTCCGTACCCGCCCGGCCAAGGATCGGCCCCGGGTGATCGCCGTCGACGCGGTCCCCGCCGAGGTCGGCGCCACTTGGGAGCTGGTCAAGGTCTCCCCCGGCACCGTCGCCTACCTGCAGTACACCTCCGGTTCCACCCGCACCCCAACCGGAGTGCAGATCACCCACACCAACCTGCCCACCAACGTGGTCCAGGTGATCCACGCGATGCAGGGCCGAGAAGGCGACCGCGGCGTCACCTGG
>NZ_JBYCKY010000491.1:0-1946 GCF_057473605.1 Mycobacterium sp. TH-M82
TGCGAGTAATTGCACGTGGTGGTGACGGCCGGGCTCAGATCGGGATCTGCAGCCGCGGTCCCCACGCCAGCGGTCAACGACAGTGCGAGACCGCCGATCGTAACGGTCAGTCTGGTCCACGACGGTGTGATCATTTATATACCTCTCCATTAATCCGGATTCTTGTTCCTCGCGGATGACACAGCCTTGCAGTTATAGCGAAAACCACTGTGCCGCAGGGAAGAATATCGTTATCGACTCTGCGGGTTCGACGTTGAGACGGTGCTTCCGAGAGCAGCGTAACCCTGGACGTCCCAACCTTGTCGCTAGGGCCAGTGCTCGGCGTGTCATGAGATTTTCGGGGGTATGGCCGTCCTGCGCCAGTCGCCACCAACGCCGGATCCGGTGCGGGTTTTTCCGATCGAATCCGGTCCGGCTGTGGCACCGTGGTCACGGCAAGCGTCGTCGCCCGGCATGGCCCGGCATGGCCCGGCAAGGCCCGGCATGGCCCGGAAAGGCCCGGAAAGGTTGGTCACGAGTTGTCGGTCACGATCGACCCGCGTCGTCACGACACGGTGCTGTTCGATCTCGACGAAGCGGTGCCCGACACCGGCCCGCCGATGGCGCTGGTGGAGAAGCTGCGGCAGGCCCGGGTCCGCACCGCGGCGTTCGCCCCCGAGGCGGCTGACCGGCTGGCGGTGCGGCCCGACCGCAGCGTCGTCGTGGCGAACACCGAAGCCGGCGTCGCCGCCGCACGCGACGCCGGATTCGCCCTGGTCATCGGCATCGACCGGGCCGGGCGAGCAAACCTGCCCCGGCACGGCGCCGACGCGGTGGTGGCCGACCTGGGTGAGGTCGCGGTGCGCACCGGCGACCTGCGGATGTCGGCGCTGCCGAGTGCTGTGACCGCGACGGACGTGATCGCCACCCACCGGCCGGCGGTGTTCTTCGACTTCGACGGGACCCTGTCCGACATCGTCGACGATCCCGACTCGGCCCGGCTGACCGCCGGCGCGGCGGAGGCGCTGCACGCGTTGACGGTGAACTGCCCGGTCGCGGTGCTCAGCGGCCGTGACCTCGCCGACGTGCGCCGGCGGGTCGGCCTGCCGGGCATCTGGTATGCCGGCAGCCACGGCTTCGAGCTGACCGAGCCCGACGGCACCCACCACCAGAACGACGCTGCGGCCGCTGCGGTGCCGGTGCTGGAAGAAGCGGCCGCGCAGCTGCGGGCGGCGCTCTCCGTAATCCCCGGTATCGCGGTGGAACACAAGCGGTTTGGCGTCGCGGTGCACTACCGCAACGCCGCGCGTGACAGGGTCGGCGAGGTGGTTGCCGCAGTCCGCGCTGCCAGCCGGCGCGGTGCGCTACGGGTGACGACGGGCCGCGAAGTCGTCGAGCTGCGCCCGGATGTCAACTGGGACAAGGGCCAAACGCTGCGCTGGATCCTCGGTTGGCTAGCCGGCCCGGTGTTGCCGGTCTACGTCGGCGACGACATCACCGACGAGGACGCGTTCGACGCGGTGACACGCCCCGACCTCAACGGCATCGGGATCGTCGTCCGCCACGGCGACGACGGCGACCGGCCCACCGCCGCCCGGTTCGCGCTGGACAACCCCGAGCAGGTGAGCACGTTCGCCGGGCAGCTGGCACAGCGGATCGGCGGTGGCGGGGCATGAGGTGGTTTGACGTCACCTCAGTGCCGGACGGCCGATCCGTACCGCTGCCGTACCGCTTCACCGCTGGTGCCGAGCTCCCCACCGATGAGTGTCCACGAGCATCCGCCTTCGCGCGCCGCGATGACAGCGGCGCGAACATCAGCTTCGGCCGAGGAACGCGACCGTGCCGCCCGCCGCAGGGCGTGAATCAGTTGCGGGTCTCGTTCGTCTTCGGGACACGGCTCGTATTCTTCGAACTTCTTTGCCAGTTCGTCAGCGTGGGCGATGATCTCTTCTACGGATCGGGGCATG
>NZ_JBYCKY010000492.1:0-1125 GCF_057473605.1 Mycobacterium sp. TH-M82
GTCGAGCACCACCGCGCCGATCGAGCTGCCTTCGGCGAGGCGTTCCAGCGCGTCGGTGTCGGGCTCGGGCGCCGCCAGCAGCGCCAGCTCGGCCAGCGTGGTTCCCAGCAGCGGCGAGGGCGCCAGGGTCCGGCCCAGCTCCTGCAGAACCGTTGCCGCGTCGGCCAACTCGCCGCCGGCGCCACCCAGGTCCTCGGGTATCACCAGCGCGGCGGCACCGACCTGCTCGCACAGCAGCCGCCACAGCGACGGGTCGTAGCCCTGATCGGACTCCATCGCGGCGCGCACCGCCGGCGGCGTCGCGTGCTTGGCGGCCAGCGCGGCCACGCTCTGCCGCAGCATCTCCCGTTCTTTCGTGATGGTCACAACGCCTCCAGCACCCGCCGTCGATGCGCCTCCGGGGTACCCCAGGCCGAGCGCAGCGCCTGCACCCGCAGCAGCCACAGCGACAGGTCGTGTTCTCCGGTGAAGCCGATGGCGCCGTGCGTCTGCAGCGCCGAGCGCGCCGCCAGCAGGCCCGCCTCGGCGGCGGCAGCTTTGGCCGCGCTGACGTCGCGGGGCTCCAGCGACAGCGCCGCGCCGTACACCAGTGGGCGGGCCAGCTCGACCGCGATGTGCACGTCGGCGAGCTTGTGCTTGATCGCCTGGTAGGACCCGATCACCCGGCCGAACTGGGTCCGCTGCTTGGCGTAGTCGACCGCGGCGTGCAGCAGCGCCTCGGCGGCGCCGACCAGTTGCGCGGCGGTGGCCAGCACCCCGAACTCGTAGGCGCGCGCGATGTCTGCCTGCCAGGCCTGGCCGGTCGCCGCCACGTCGTAGAGGCGCCGGCTGGGGTCTACGGACTCGTGCTGTCGGCCGGGCTCGGCCGCGCTCACGCCGTTCTCGCCGGCCAGCAGCACCAGCCCGGCCGCCCCGGCGTCCACGGCGCGCGGCTGCTGCGGCGGCAGCGCCACGGTGACGATCAGCTCGCCGGAGGCCAGCTGAGCGCAGCGGTCAGCTTGGTCTTCGGTGGCCAGCAAAACCGGTGCCACGGCGATAGATTCGGCCACCGGCCCGGGCACGCACCAGCGTCCGAGGCGTTCGAGTGCGACCACCAGGTCCACCGGATGGGCGTCCAGGCCGTCG
>NZ_JBYCKY010000493.1:0-3022 GCF_057473605.1 Mycobacterium sp. TH-M82
GCTCACCGGCTGCAATGTGGAGAATGTCTCATATGGCCTGAGTCTCTGCGCCGAATGCGGTGTGGTGTCTGCGCTCTACGCCGGCGGCGGCGGGCGACTGGTCGCGCTGGCTTGCGCGGATGCCGCTGGGGCGGTGTTGATGCCGTGCGGGCGGTGCCGCCAGGTGCTGCTGGAGCACGGCGGTCCCGGGCTGTGGATCGATCACCCGGGCGGGCCGCGCCGGCTCGGCGACCTGCTGCCCGACGCGTTCGGCCCGGAGCGCCTGCCGTGACCGGTTTCGACGCCCCCACGCTGATCCGCACCAAGCGCGACGGGCAGCGGCTGTCCGACGCGGCGATCGACTGGATCATCGACGCCTACACCGGTGGTCAGATCGCCGAAGAACAGATGTCGGCGTTGCTGATGGCAATCTTCCTGCGCGGCATGGACGCGCAAGAAACCGCGCGTTGGACCGCGGCGATGATGAACTCCGGCGAGCGGATGGATTTCCCCGGCCTGGTGACCGTGGACAAGCACTCCACCGGCGGGGTGGGGGACAAGATCACCCTGCCGCTGGTCGCCGTCGTCGCCGCCTGCGGCGGCGCGGTGCCGAGCGCGTCCGGCCGCGGACTCGGCCATACCGGCGGCACCCTGGACAAGCTGGAGTCGATCGCGGGCTTTGACGCGGCGCTCTCCGGTGAGCGGGTCCGGGCACAGGTCGCCGATGTGGGCGCGGCGATCTTCGCGGCCGGCCGGCTGGCGCCGGCCGATGTCAAGCTGTATGCGCTGCGCGACGTCACCGCCACCGTGGAGTCGGTGCCGCTGATCGCCAGCTCGGTGATGAGCAAGAAGCTGGCCGAAGGGGCCGGCGCGCTGGTTCTCGATGTCAAGGTCGGCTCCGGGGCGTTCATGCAATCGGCGGCGCAGGCCCGCGAGTTGGCACGTCTCATGGTCGAGCTGGGTGCGGCGCACCGGGTGCCTACCCGCGCGCTGCTGACCGACATGAACTCCCCGCTGGGCGCGACCGTCGGTAACGCCCTGGAGGTGGCCGAGGCGCTGGACGTGCTGGCCGGCGGCGGCCCCGCCGACGTGGTGGAGCTGACGGTGGCCCTGGCCGCCGAGATGCTGACGATCGCGCGCATCGACGGCACCGACCCGGCGCAGACCCTGCGCGACGGCACCGCGATGGACCGGTTCGCCGCGCTGGTCGCCGCTCAGGGCGGCGACCTTTCGGTTCCGTTGCCCATCGGCGCATGTTGCGAGACGGTGACCGCGCCCCGGGGCGGCACAATGGGAGACATCGACGCGAGGGCGGTGGGTATGACGGCGTGGCGGCTCGGCTCGGGTCGCGCGCGCCCGGGCGAGCGGGTGCAGGCCGGCGCCGGCGTGCGCATCCATCGCCGTCCCGGCGAACCGGTGATCGCCGGCGAGCCGTTGTTCACGCTCTATACCGACACCCCGGAACGTTTCACCGCCGCGCTGACCGAACTGCGCGGCGGCTGGCGCGTTGCCGACGCACCACCGGCCCCGCGGTCACTGGTCATCGATCGGATCGATCCGTGAGCACGCCCGCGACGACGCAGTGGGGGCACCTCCCGCTTGCGAGGGACGCAAGCGACGGCCAGGAGCGGCGCCGGTGGCAGAGCCGTTGAGCCTGGAGCTGATCCGATGCGCGCCCAAGGTGCTGCTGCACGACCACCTCGACGGCGGGCTGCGCCCGGCCACCGTGTTGGACATCGCCGGTCAGATCGGCTACGACGACCTGCCCGCCACCGACGCCGACGCGCTGGAAACCTGGTTTCACACCCGATCGCACAGCGGCTCGCTGGAACGCTACCTGGAGCCGTTCTCGCACACGGTGGCCGTGATGCAGACGCCCGAGGCGCTGCACCGGGTGGCCCGCGAATGCGTGGCGGACCTGGCCGCCGACTCCGTGGTGTACGCCGAGGTGCGTTTCGCTCCTGAGCTGCACATCGAGGGCGGGCTGTCGTTCGACGAGGTGACCGATGCGGTGCTGACCGGTTTCGCCGACGGGGAGCGCGACGCCGTCGCCGCCGGCCAGATCATCACCGTGCGCTGCCTGGTCACCGCGATGCGCCATGCAGCGCTGTCGAAGGAGATCGCCGAGTTGGCGATCCGGTTCCGGGACAACGGCGTGGTGGGGTTCGACATCGCCGGTGCCGAAGCCGGCTTCCCGCCGAGCCGGCACCTGGATGCGTTCGAGTACATGCGGGACCACAACGCCCGGTTCACCATCCACGCCGGCGAGGCATTCGGGTTACCGTCCATCCACGAGGCGATCGCGTTCTGCGGTGCGGACCGGCTCGGACACGGGGTGCGAATCGTCGACGACATCAGTGTGGAGCCCAGCGGAAGCGTCCGCTTAGGCCGGTTGGCGTCGATCCTGCGGGACAAGCGGATTCCCCTGGAGCTGTGCCCGAGTTCCAACGTGCAGACCGGTGCTGTCGCCAACCTCGCGGAGCACCCCTTCGACCTGCTGGCTCGGACCCGTTTCCGGGTGACCGTCAACACCGACAACCGGCTCATGAGCGACACCACCATGAGCAAGGAGATGCTGGCGCTATCGCAGACGTTCGGCTACGGCTGGAGCGATCTGGAGCGGTTCACCATCAATGCGATGAAGTCGGCGTTCGTATCGTTCGACCAACGGCTGGCGATCATCGACGAAGTGATCAAACCGCGCTACGCGGTGCTGATCGGCTGATGGAACTTCGAGCTGAAGAAGCGGCCGGGCAACCGTAGCGCCGCCCGGCCTTCGCTAGGCCGGGTAGATCAGTGCTCGACTACCGTGGCTTCCTCCTCGCCGGGCTTCCAGCTGATGGTGCCGTGCTCGAAGGTCTGCTGCTTGCCAGCATCGGCAGTGTTCGTCTCGTCGCTGGTCGGGTAGCCCAACTTGCCCTGCGAGCCGCCCTCTTCGTTCCACTCGTCGCGGATCTTGCCCCAGACCACGTAGGACCGGGTGGTGTGGACGATGACACCGCCGTCGAACTTCTGGAAGACGCCGCCGTCGGGGTTCTTCTGC
>NZ_JBYCKY010000494.1:0-10300 GCF_057473605.1 Mycobacterium sp. TH-M82
CCGGGACACGTCCGCAGCGCTGGGTCAGCCAGACCGACTTCGGCAACGACGAGGCGGTCGGTTACCTCGGCGACCGGCTGGCGCGGCTCGGCGTCGAAGAAGAGCTGCTGCGCCGCGGCGCGCAACCTGGCTGCGCGGTCACCATCGGCGAGATGACCTTCGACTGGGAGCCCGCCACGCCGGCGGGGCACTTCGGGCCGATGGCACGGCGGGGCAGCGACGCCCGGCTGGACCGCACCGACCGGGTCGGCGCCGACGAACGCAAAGCCGCCCGCCGAGCCCGCCGGGAACACAGCGAACACAGCGAGCCCGGCCGATGACCGCGCGGGATGCCATCCGCGCTGCGCGCAGCGTCGTCGTCAAGGTGGGTACCACCGCACTGACCACGCCGAAGGGCATGTTCGACGCCGGCCGGTTGGCATCGCTTGCCGACGTGATCGAGGCGCGCATGACAGCCGGCTCCGACGTCGTGATCGTGTCGTCGGGGGCCATTGCCGCCGGCATCGAGCCGCTCGGACTGTCCAAGCGCCCGACCGATCTGGCCACCAAACAGGCCGCCGCCAGCGTCGGGCAGGTCGCCCTGGTCAACTCGTGGAGCGCGGCGTTCGCCCGCTATCACCGCGCGGTCGGGCAGGTGCTGCTCACCGCCCACGACGTGTCGCTGCGGGTATCGCACACCAACGCCTCTCGCACCCTGGACCGGCTGCGGGCACTGCACGCGGTCGCGATCGTCAACGAGAACGACACGGTGGCCACCAACGAGATCCGGTTCGGCGACAACGATCGGCTCTCGGCCCTGGTGGCACATCTGGTCGGCGCCGACGCGCTGGTGCTGCTCTCCGACATCGACGGTCTCTACGACGGCGATCCGCGCAAGGGGCCGGCGCGCTTCGTTCCCGACGTGTCCGGGCCGGCCGACCTGGACGGCGTGGTGGCCGGGCAGAGCAGCCACCGGGGCACCGGCGGCATGGCGTCGAAGGTGTCTGCGGCGCTCTTGGCCGCCGACGCCGGGGTGCCGGTGCTGTTGGCGGCCGCCGCCGACGCGGCTACCGCGCTGGGCGACGCGTCGGTGGGCACGGTGTTCGCGGCGCGGCCACACCGGCTTTCGGCGCGCAGGTTCTGGGTGCGTTACGCCTCCGACGCGGCCGGCACCCTGACCCTGGACGACGGGGCCGTCGATGCGGTGCTGGCCCGGCGCCGGTCGCTGCTGCCCGCGGGCGTCACCGCGGTGAACGGGCGGTTTCACGGCGGCGACGTCGTCGAGCTGTGCGGCCCGGACGGCGTGGTGGTGGCGCGCGGTGTGGCCGGCTACGACGCGGCCGAACTGGCCACCATGATCGGCAGCTCCACCGCAGAGCTCCCCGCCGAGCAGCGCCGGCCCGTGGTGCACGCAGACGATCTGGTCGCGGTGTAGCCCTTCCCCGCGAACGTGCGTGTGCCCGGGCGGCACGCCGGGCGTGCCGCCGGGAACACGCACGCTCGCGCCTAAGGTTCTGATCCGTTGAACCGAATTCCGGTGGCGTCCTTGCCGATTGTGCTCAGAAGTGCGACGGCGATCAGCACCGGCACGATAGTCACCACCAACGCGAACGGGTAGCCGTGCGAGGACGCCAGCTGCTCCTGGACCGGCAGGTTGAAAGCGGCCAGCAGATTACCGAGCTGGTAGGTCACCCCGGGGTAGAAGCCGCGGATCGCGTCCGGAGACATCTCGGTCAGATGCGCGGGGATGACGCCCCACGCGCCCTGCACGAATGCGAACATGAGAAACGAGCCCAGGCACAGCATTCCGACGCTGCGCGAGTAGGCGAACAGCGGCACGACCGGCAGTCCCAGCACCGCACACCAGATGATCGCGTAGCGGCGCCCCAACCGTTGCGACAGCGAGCCGAAGACCAGCCCGCCGATGATGCCGCCGATGTTGTAGACCACCACGATCCATTTGGCCGTCGCGCCTCCCAGCCCGGCGCCGCCCTGGTGGGTCGCGGAGAGAAACGTCGGGTACACGTCTTGGGTGCCGTGGCTCATCGCGTTGAAGGCGGTCATCAATACCACCAGGTAGCAGAACCGGCGGATGATCTTGGCATCGGCAAGCACATCGCGGATTCCGGCGCTGGTCAACCGCATCCGGCCTCGGGATGCTTGCCACACCTCGGATTCGTTTACCCGGTACCGGATGATCAGGCTGATCCCCGCCGGCAGGATGCTCAGGCCGAACAGCCAGCGCCAGGACAGCTCCAGCCAGTCGGTCACCAGCAGCGACGCCAGGGTGGCAAGCAGGTAGCCGAACAGATAGCCCTCCTGCAGCAGCCCGGAGAAGAAGCCGCGCCGCTCGGCGGGCACCTTCTCCATGGCCAGCGCCGCACCGAGCCCCCACTCGCCGCCCATGCCGATCCCGTACAGCAGCCGCAGGATCACCAGCACGGTGAGGTTGGGCGCGAACGCGCACAGAAACCCGACGACCGAGTAGAAGCTGACGTCCACCATCAGCGGCAGGCGCCGGCCGACCCGGTCGGCCCACAGACCGAACACCAGCGCCCCGACGGGCCGCATCACCAGGGTGGCGGTGGTGAGGAACGCGACCTCGGTCTTGGTGTGGCCGAATGTCGCCGCGACGTCGGCATAGACGAAGATCACGATGAAGTAGTCGAAGGCGTCCATCGTCCAGCCCAGCACCGCGGCCAGGAACGCGTTGCGCTGATCGGCGGTGAGCCGCTGCCTTTGGCGCCCGAGCTGCCCCAGCTGCCCGCTCACCCGCGTGCCACCGCCGGGAACAGCTCGCCGGCCGGCAGCACGACCAGATCGGGAGCATCCACGGGGTTAAAGGGTATTCGACAGCCGATGTAGAACAATGGCACGTGATGGACTTCTACAACGCCTACCGCCACGGGTTCGTGCGCGTCGCGGCCTGCACGCACCACACCACGCTCGCCGACCCGGCGGCCAACGCCGCGTCGGTGCTGCGGCTGGCGCGGGATTGCCACGACGACGGTGTTGCGCTGGCGGTGTTCCCGGAGCTGACGCTGTCCGGATACTCCGTCGAGGACATCCTGCTGCAGGAGACCCTGCTCGATGCCGTCGAGGCGGCGCTGCTCGACGTCGTCGCGGCCTCGGCGGATCTGCTGCCGGTTGTGGTGGTGGGTGCGCCGCTGCGGTACCGGCACCGCATCTACAACACCGCCGTCGTCATCCACCGCGGCCGTGTTCTCGGAGTGGCGCCCAAGTCGTATCCGCCGACCTACCGGGAGTTCTACGAGCAGCGCCAGGTCGCGCCCGGCGACGACGTGCGCGGCGTGATCCGGTTTGGCGGCTTCGGGGTGCCGTTCGGGCCGGATCTGCTGTTCGCCGCCGCCGACCTGCCCGACTTCGTGGTGCACGTCGAGGTGTGCGAGGACATGTTCGTGCCGGTGCCGCCCAGCGCGCATGCCGCGTTGGCCGGTGCGACGGTGCTGGCCAATCTGTCCGGCAGCCCGATCACGATCGGCCGCGCCGACGAACGCCGCCTGCTGGCCCGCTCGGCGTCGCTGCGCTGCCTGGCCGCCTACGTCTACGCCGCCGCCGGCCTGGGCGAGTCGACGACCGACTTGGCCTGGGACGGGCAGACGATGATCTTCGAGAACGGGATCCTGCTCGCCGAGTCCGAGCGGTTCCCCAAGCAGGCGCAGCGTTCGACCGCCGACGTCGACACCGGCCTGCTGCGCTGCGAGCGGCTGCGAATCGGCACCTTCGACGACAACCGCCGCCACCACCGCGCCGAAGTGGAGTCGTTTCGCCATGTGGAGTTCACCCTGGGCCCGCCCGCTGGCAACATCGGGTTGCGGCGGGAGGTGGCGCGGTTCCCGTTCGTGCCGTCGGATCCGGCTCGGCTGCAACAGGATTGCTATGAGGCCTACAACATCCAGGTGTCCGGGTTGGCGCAGCGGCTGCGGGCGCTCGACCACCCGAAGGTGGTCATCGGCGTCTCCGGCGGCCTGGACTCGACGCACGCGCTGATCGTCGCTGCCCAGGCGATGGATTCCGAAAACCGGCCGCGCAGTGACATTCTGGCCTTCACCCTGCCGGGCTTCGCCACCGGGCAGCACACCCGGGCCAACGCGATCGCGCTGAGCAGAGCCTTGGGCACCACCTTCGAAGAGATCGACATCCGCGATACCGCAAACCTGATGCTCGCCGGGCTGGGCCACCCGTTCGCCCGCGGCGAGGCGGTGTACGACGTGGTGTTCGAGAACATTCAAGCCGGCCTGCGCACCGACTATCTGTTCCGCATCGCCAACCAGCGCGGCGGCATCGTACTCGGCACCGGCGACCTCTCGGAGCTGGCGCTGGGCTGGTCGACCTACGGGGTCGGTGACCAGATGTCGCACTACAACGTCAACGCCGGGGTGCCCAAGACACTGATCCAGCACCTGATCCGCTGGGTGATCAGCTCGGGTCAGTTCGACACCGACGTCTGCGCGGTGCTGGCCTCGGTGCTGCACACTGAGATCACCCCGGAGCTGGTTCCGGCCGGACCTGCCGGGGGAGGTCAAGAGACCCAGCGCAGCGAGGACGTCGTCGGACCATACGCGCTGCAGGACTTCTCGTTGTTTCAGGTACTGCGTTACGGGTTCGGGCCGTCGAAGATCGCGTTCTTGGCCTGGCACGCCTGGAGTGACGCCGGGCGCGGTGCCTGGCCGCCCGGCTACCCCGCGGACAACCGGCTGGCGTACTCGCTGGCCGACATCCGGCGCTGGCTGAAAGTGTTCGTGCAGAGGTTCTATTCGTTCAGCCAGTTCAAGCGCTCCGCGTTGCCCAACGGGCCCAAGGTGTCCGCCGGGGGTTCGTTGTCGCCGCGCGGCGACTGGCGGGCACCGTCGGACATGCCGGCGCGGATCTGGCTGGATGAGATCGAACGGGAGATACCCGAATAGCTGCCGGTACTTCGCCGTCGCTCCAGATGCGACTCAGTCGCCCAGCGCGTCGTTGATCGCCGCGGCCGTCGGTGCGCAGTCGCCGGCGCCGGGCACCAGGGTGGCCAGCGCACCGGCTGCGCAGGCCCGCCGCAGTGCATACTTATGTCCGGCGGTCCACCCGGCGGCCAGCACGCCGGCGAAAACGTCACCGGCGCCGGAGGTGTCGACGGCGGCCACCGGTGGAGCGGGCACGTCGAGCGTGCCGTCGGCGCCGAGGTAGCGTGCACCGCGTGCGCCGCGGGTGATCACTCGGTGCTGGACTGGCCACATCCAATCGGCGGATTCGGTTTCGTTGACGACGACCACGTCGGTCACCCGGGCCAACTGGGCCAGTTGCGCCGGATCACCGCCCGCCGGTGAGGCGTTGACGACGACGACCGCCCCGGCCGCGCGCGCTGTCCTTGCAGCCGCCACCGCCGTAGCGACCGGGATCTCCAACTGCAGCAACAGCACTTCGCAGTCGCGCACCGCGACCGAGCCCGGAGTCAGCGCAGCGTTGGCACCAGGCGCGACGACGATGGTGTTCTCCCCGGCGGTGTCCACCGTGATCACCGCCGATCCGCTGGGGCCCGATACAGTGACCAGTCCGTCGATGCCCACCCGGTTTTCCCGCAGATGCCGGCGCAGCAGCGCGCCCGCGTCGTCGTCACCCAGCGCGCCGATGAACTGCACCCGCGCGCCGGCCCGGGCCGCCGCCACCGCCTGGTTGGCGCCCTTGCCGCCGGGTGTCGACTGGGCCGAGGCCGCCAGCACCGTCTCACCGGGGCGCGGCAGCGCGCCGACGTCGAAAACAGTGTCGATGTTCGCGCTGCCCACCACACATACCCGACATACCCGACATACCCGACACAACCGAATCGCCATTTCGTCGAGGCTATGAAGTCGGGGTTCGACATCACCAACCGGGTATCTTCGTTGGTCTGCCAAAGAGCTCCCGGCAGCGGACTGCGCATGCATGCCGGATACCCTGGGAGCATGAGTGTGTCCGCACCCTCGTCAGCGCAGCCGACCGACCTGCGTGAACAGGTCCACGATGCTGCCCGCCGGGCGCGAATCGCGGCCCGCGCGCTGGCGTCGCTGCCGACAGTGGCCAAAGACAGCGCGCTGAACGCGGCCGCCGATGCGCTGCTGGTCCGCGTCGATGACATCCTGGCCGCCAACGTGCAAGACCTCGACGCAGCGCGGGCCGCCGGCACCCCCGACACCATGCTGGACCGGTTGGCGCTGAACCCGCAGCGCATCGACGGCATCGCCGCCGGCCTGCGCCAGGTCGCGGGCCTGCCCGACCCGGTCGGCGAGGTGCTGCGCGGCTACACCCTGCCCAACGGGCTGGCGCTGCGCCAGCAGCGGGTTCCGCTCGGCGTCGTCGCCATCGTCTACGAGGGCCGGCCCAACGTCACCGCCGACGCCTTCGGCCTGGCGCTCAAGTCCGGCAACGCCGCGCTGCTGCGCGGCAGCTCGTCGGCGGCGGCGTCCAACACCGCCCTGGTCGATTTGTTGCGCGCTGCGCTGGCCAGTGAGGATCTGCCCGCCGACGCCGTGCAGCTGCTGGACAGCTCGGATCGCACTACCGTGACCCACCTCATCCGGGCCCGCGGCCTGGTGGACGTGGTGATCCCGCGCGGGGGAGCGGGACTGATCGACGCGGTGGTGCGCGACGCGCTGGTGCCGACCATCGAGACCGGCGTCGGCAACTGCCACGTCTACGTCCACGAGGCCGCCGACCTGGAGGTGGCCGAGCAGGTGCTGCTGAACTCCAAGACCCGCCGCCCCAGCGTCTGCAACGCCGCCGAGACGCTATTGGTCGACAAAGCGATCGCCGATTCCGCGGTGCCGCAGCTGGTGGGCGCGCTGACCGGCGCCGGGGTGACCGTGCACGGTGACGCCGACGCGCCCGCCCCCGAGGACCATCTGCGGCGGGAATACCTCACGATGGACATCGCGCTGGGCGTGGTCGACGGGCTCGACGACGCGATCGCTCACATCAACGAGTACGGCACCGGCCACACCGAAGCCATCGTCACCACGAATATGGCTGCCGCGCAGCGGTTCACCGAGCAGGTGGACGCCGCCGCGGTGATGGTCAACGCGTCGACGGCATTCACCGACGGCGAGCAGTTCGGCTTTGGCGCCGAGATCGGCATCTCCACCCAGAAGCTG
This sequence comes from Mycobacterium sp. TH-M82, assembly GCF_057473605.1. Classification (NCBI taxonomy): domain Bacteria; kingdom Bacillati; phylum Actinomycetota; class Actinomycetes; order Mycobacteriales; family Mycobacteriaceae; genus Mycobacterium; species Mycobacterium sp. TH-M82. The sequence continues at coordinate 7,110 of NZ_JBYCKY010000494.1, forward strand.
CACGCCCGCGGCCCGATGGGGCTGCCGGAACTGACCTCGACTAAATGGGTGGTGTGGGGCGACGGCCACACCCGCCCAGCCTAGGAGCGTCACGTGACCGTTCCGGCCCGGCCCATCCCGCTCTTCGCCGACATCGACGACGTCGCCCGGCGACTGGCCGAGACCGGCTACCTGGCCGACACCGCTACCGCGACAGCGGTGTTCCTCGCCGACCGACTGGGCAAGCCGCTGCTGGTCGAAGGTCCGGCCGGGGTCGGCAAAACCGAGCTGGCCCGGGCGGTCGCGGCCGCGACCGGATCCGGGCTGGTGCGGCTGCAGTGCTACGAGGGTGTCGACGAGGCCCGCGCGCTCTACGAGTGGAACCACGCCAAGCAGATCCTGTGCATCCAGGCGAACACCGCCGGTTCCGCTGATGGGGGGGCCTGGGACTCCGCGAAATCCGACGTGTTCTCTGAGGAGTTTCTGCTGTCGCGCCCGCTGCTCACCGCGATCCGGCGCACCGAGCCGACGGTGCTGCTGGTCGACGAGACCGACAAGGCCGACATCGAGATCGAGGGCCTGCTGCTGGAGGTGCTCAGCGACTTCGCGGTCACCGTCCCAGAGCTGGGTACCATCACCGCGTCGCGGGCGCCGTTCGTGGTGCTGACCTCCAACGCCACCCGGGAGCTGTCGGAGGCGCTCAAACGCCGCTGCCTGTTCCTCTACATCGACTTCCCCGGCCCTGATCTGGAACGCCGGATCCTAGCCTCCCGGGTGCCCGAGCTGCCCGAGCACCTGGCCGCCGAGCTGGTGGGCATCGTGGGCGTGCTGCGCGGCATGCAGCTGAAGAAGCTGCCGTCGGTGGCCGAGACCATCGACTGGGGCCGCACCCTGCTGGCGCTGGGGCTGGACACCATCGACGACGCCACCGTGGCTGCCACCCTGGGCGTCGTGCTCAAACACCAGGCCGACCGACAACGCGCGGCCGGAGAACTCCGGCTGAACTGATGATCCGCTGATGGCTCGCCGTACCCGCCCGCCGCAACCGCTGGCGCCGCACGGCATCCCGGGCCACCTGGTGGGATTCGTCGAAGCGCTTCGCGGTCAAGGGATTTCGGTGGGGCCGTCGGAGACGGTCGACGCCGGCCGGGTGCTGGCGGTCCTCGGGCTGGGTGATCGGGAGGTGCTGCGCGAGGGGCTGGCCTGCGCGGTGCTGCGCCGGCCCGAACACCGGGATACCTACGACGCCATGTTCGACCTGTGGTGGCCGGCCGCGCTGGGCGGCAGGACCGCGGTGGCGGGCGGAGACGACGATGCCGCCGCTTTGCCACCGGGCGACGTCGAAGCCATGCGGGCGACGTTGCTCGGGTTGCTCACCGACAATGCTGATCTCGCCGAGTTAGACGAACGGCTGGTGGCGATGGTCGCGCAGATCGTCGAGGCCTACGGCCGCTACCGCTCCAGCCGCGGCCCGTCGTACTCGTCCTACCAGGCGCTCAAGGCGCTGGCGCTCGATGAGTTGGAGGGCCGGCTGCTGGCCGGGCTGCTGGCGCCGTACGGCGACGAGCCCACCCCCACCCAGGAACAGAGCGCCCAAGCGCTTGCCGGCCCCCGGATCGCCCAGCTGCGCAAGCTCGTCGAGTCGGAGACCAAGCGCCGCACCGCCGAGCAGCTGGGCCGCGACCACGTCCAGATGTACGGCATCCCGCAGCTGGCCGAGAACGTCGAGTTCCTCCGTGCCTCCGGTGAACAGCTGCGCGCTATGCGCCGGGTGGTGGCCCCGCTGGCGCGCACCCTGGCCACCCGGCTGGCCGCCCGGCGGCGCCGCGCCCGGGCCGGCGCGATCGACCTGCGCAAGACGCTGCGCCGCTCGATGTCCACCGGTGGGGTACCGATCGACCTGATGCTGCGCAAACCTCGCCCGGCCCGGCCCGAGTTGGTGGTGCTGTGCGACGTGTCCGGCTCGGTCGCCGGGTTCAGCCACTTCACCCTGCTGCTGGTGCATGCGCTGCGCCAACAGTTCTCCCGGGTCCGAGTCTTCGCCTTCCTCGACACCGCCGACGAGGTGACCCACCTGTTCGGGCCCGACGCCGACCTCGCGGTGGCCGTCCAGCGGATCACCCGGGAGTCGGGCGTGTACACCCGCGACGGCCACTCCGACTACGGCAACGCATTCGTGTCGTTCACCGAGAACTACGGAGGCGTGTTGTCGCCGCGCAGTTCGCTTTTGGTGCTCGGCGATGGCCGCACCAACTACCGCGATCCGGGGACCGGTGTGCTGGCCCACCTGGTGACCGCCAGCCGGCACGGGCACTGGCTCAACCCCGAGCCCACACACCTGTGGGGCAGCGGCGATTCGGCGGTACCTCGTTACCAGGAGGTCATCGCCATGCATGAGTGCCGCTCGGCCAACCAACTCGCCGCCGTGATCGACCAGCTTTTGCCCGTGTGAGCGGGCCCCGGCCCTGGCGTTGGACCCGGCTGGATTGTCTATTGGCCTGGATTGCCAACGTCACTACTGGTCGAACTGCGGTAGGCGCGCTGGTCAGAAATCCCAGTCGGCGTCCTCGGTGGCCTGATGGGATCCCATCACATAGGAGCTGCCCGAGCCCGAGAAGAAGTCGTGGTTTTCGCCGGCGCCGGGATCCAGTGCTGAAAGCACCGCCGGGTTCACCTGACACTCGTCGGGACTGAACGCGGGCTCGTATCCGAGGTTGCCAAGCGCCTTGTTGGCGTTGTAGCGCATATACGGCAGTACATCGTCCGTCCAGCCCAGTACGTCGTAGAGGTCACGGGTGTAGTCGACCTCGTTCTCGTACAGGGCGTGCAGCAGCTCGTAGCTGTACTCGCGGTGTCCGGCCCGTTCGGTGTCGGTGAGCTCGGCCAGTCCCCGTTGACACTTGTAGCCGATGTAATAGCCGTGCACGGCCTCGTCACGGATGATCAGCCGGATCAGGTCGGCGGTGTTGGTGAGCTTGCCACGCGAGGACCAGTACATCGGCAGGTAGAAGCCGGAGTAGAACAGGAAGGACTCGAGCATCACCGACGCCGCTTTGCGTTTGAGGGCGTCGTCGCCGCGGTAATAGTCGACGATGATCTGCGCTTTGCGTTGCAGGTGTGGGTTGTCCTCCGACCACTCGAACGCGTCGTCGATCTGGCGACTCGAGCACAGTGTGGAAAAAATCGAGCTGTAGCTCTTGGCGTGCACCGAC
>NZ_JBYCKY010000495.1:0-7570 GCF_057473605.1 Mycobacterium sp. TH-M82
AGGTGGTGAACGCCTCGACCACCTCCGCGGTCTTACGCCCGACCCAGCCGCCGGCCAACCCGATGCCCAGCGCAATCACCGTCAGGATGACCAGCGCGCGGTAGGAGACCCGGCCGCCGAACAGCACGTCGCGTACACCGAGCTTGCCGCCCACCCCGTCGGGGCTCCGCGGCGGCGGTACGGCCAGCGCCGGACTGCCCAGCGCGGCGCCGGCCGCGGGGTCGCGCCACGGGTCGTCGGGCACATCCAACTGATCTCCTTTGCCGTTCCCCTCCAGCGCGCCGGCATCGGTAGGGTGACGCTGCAATGACGCAGCGCCGGCGAACGGGCGGCCGAAAGCTTCTTTGAGCACGGGATCGGGCGGTTGATCACGGGGGCTGAACTCACCCTGGTCGCGGTATTTCGGCGGCCGCACACTCTCCGGCACGAACGATCCGTGAACGCCGTCGGGTCGACCAAATACCTGCTTGGACGCCGAATCCACCGGTGGCCGGTCGATGGGACGAGGTGCCAGGCGCTGACGGCCGGAGGTTTCCTGGTCGGTACTCACGTCATCCTCTTCTGGGCGCTGGAGACAAGGGGCTACGGGCACGCTACGGGCACGAGCACCGCGTCCCATCCACCTTACCGACGCTGACTGGGATCTCTGGGATCTCTGGGACCTCGCAGCCCGTCGCCACCGAAGCGGCCGAGCTGGTACGACTGTGGCCGCCGTGGACTCGCCTTGCCGTCCATAGGGGATTCGGGAATCTGCGAAAGCGTGCCCAGCAGCGTGCTGGGAATCCTGATCGGATGCGAGTCACGTAACGCGGACCGCGCCCGGTCCTGGTACTCCACTTCCGCTGCGCATTCTTCGCACAGCGAAAGGTGGTGGGCGGCGCGCAGATGCGCGTTCATCCGCAACTCGCCGTCCACGAATGCGACAATCGCATCCGTGGACAGATGCTCGGTGGAACCGAACTGGCGCGGCGCGCCGACGGGCTCGTCGCTTTGTGACGCAAACTGAGCTGGAAGCCAGGAAAAAGCACGACGGAACACATGTCCGCGGTCGGCCACCACCAGCTCCTCTCCGATTTCCTGCAGTCACTGCGCACTCGGCACTACCTAGAATGTAGCGCGACCGCGCTGCACCCATGTGGGGCCGACGAGGGTGTCTCGACGGGCTGTTGGCGGCTGGTGACGGATCAGCCGACCCCGGCGGCGTCACTGGCGGCGTCCGAAGCGTCCGATTGCCCCAGCTGGGAAGCCAGATAATCACGCAGTGCCTGGCGTCCGCGGTGGATGCGGCTTCGCACCGTACCCAACTTCACGCCCAGGGTGGCGCCGACCTCCTCATAGGACAGACCTTCGATGTCACAGAGCACAACGGCGGCACGGAACTCCGGCGACAGCGAGTCCAGCGCGGCTTGCAGATCGGGGTCCAGACGCGCGTCGTAGTAGATCTGCTCGGGGTCGGGCTCGTCGGCGGGCACCCGGTCGTAATCCTCGGGCAACCCCTCCATCCGGATGCGCCCGCGCCGGCGGACCATGTCCAAAAAAAGATTGGTGGTGATGCGGTGCAGCCAACCCTCGAAGGTTCCCGGCTGGTAGTTGTGCACCGAGCGGAACACCCGGATGAACGTCTCCTGGGTCAGGTCCTCGGCGTCGTGCTGGTTGCCGGCCAGCCGGTACGCCAGCCGATACACCCGGTCCGCGTGTTGCCGAACCAGCTCGTCCCACGACGGCATGGCCGCCACATCCCCGGTGGCGTCGAACACGGCGGTCCCCTGCGGCTCATCGGAGAGTTCCACCCAACCGGCATCCCGGTACCGGTCCGGGTGGGATCCCGGGTGTGACATGGTCGCCGGATACACCAATGAAGTGATGGCCAGATCCTCTGCGTCGGGGCTGCCGTCCAAGTCGGACAACGCGGGCAGCACAGTACCCGGCGCAACACGCCTTTGGCCGCGGGTATTCCGCTCCCAGTTCCCGGACAAGCTCCGGGGCCAATTCCCACCCCGTTCCATGCCGCTACCTTTGCCTATCGGATTGTGCCGGCTCTGTGGTCGCACTGAACGTCGACTGTGAACCGTTTTGCGTTGCGGAAAGTCGAACGGTTGCCACCACCGAGCCGCCCGCGCGTCACCGGCGGCGGTCAACGGATGAAGTCGGGCGCGCCTGCCCCGATGCGCACAGAATTCGACCTACGCTGCGGGCATGGCCAGCACCGACCCCACTTCCGGTCAGCCGGGCCAGCCGGGTCAGCCCAGTCGGCCGGGCGGACCCAGCCGCGCCGACGCCATCGTCGGGCACGCCGAGGAGTCGATCTCCGAGGACGCGATCCTGGTGGCAGCTCGGGATCGTGCACTGGAGATCGGCGTCGGCGCCATCACACCCGCAGTGGGCGCACTGTTGAGTCTGCTGAGCAAGCTCAGCGGCGGCAAAACGGTGGTCGAGGTCGGCACCGGAGCCGGCGTCAGCGGATTGTGGCTGCTGTCGGGCATGAGCGAAGACGGCGTCTTGACCACCATCGACATCGAGCCCGAGCATCAGCGCACCGCCAAGCAGGCGTTCACCGACGCGGGCATCGGGCCGTCGCGCACCCGGTTCATCAGTGGGCGGGCCCAGGAGGTGCTGACCCGACTCGCCGACGACTCCTATGACCTGGTGTTCGTCGACGCCGACCCGGTCGACCAGCCCGACTATGTGGTGGAAGCCGTGCGTCTGCTGCGCTCCGGCGGGGTCGTCGTCGTGCACCCGGCGGCGCTGGGTGGGCGGGCCGCAGACCCTGCCGCACACGACGCCGAGGTGACGGCGGTACGCGAGGCGGCCCGGCTGATCGCCGAGGACGAGCGGCTGACTCCGGCACTGATACCGCTGGGCGACGGTTTGCTCGCCGCCGTCCGCGATTGATTCCTGCGCGAGCGTGCGTGCTCCCGGCCGGCGCGCCGAGCAATTTCCCGGTTTCGTGCACGCTCGCGGAGGGTTCTTGACACCGTATTGAACGGTCGTTTAGTTTACTGAACATGCGCTCAACGGATCTGACGGCATCCGCCCGCATCCGCGACGCGGCCATCGAGCGGTTCGGTCAGCACGGATTCGGCGTCGGACTGCGGGCAATCGCCGAGGCCGCCGGGGTGAGCGCGGCCCTGGTCATTCATCACTTCGGCTCCAAGGACGGTCTGGTCAAGGCCTGCGACGACTACATCGCCGAGCAGATCCGCCGGGAGAAATCCGAGGCCATGCGGTCTACCGATCCGGCCACCTGGCTGGCCCAGATGGCCGAGATCGAGTCGTACGCGCCGATGATGGCCTATCTGGTGCGCAGTATGCAATCCGGTAGCGCATTGTCGAAAACACTGTGGCGCAGGATGATCGACAACACCGAGGCCTACCTCGACGAAGGCATCCGCGCCGGTACCGTCAAGCCCAGCCGAGACCCCCGGGCCCGGGCCCGGTATATGGCGCTCACCGGAGGCGGCGGATTCCTGCTGTATCTGCAACTGCACGAGAACCCCACCGATCTGCGCGCGGTGCTGCGTGATTACGCCAACGACATGACCCTGCCCGCCCTTGAGGTCTACACCGAAGGACTGATGGCGGACCGCACGATGTACGACACGTTCCTGGCCGAGGCAGTGAAGGGAGAAACCCATGCCGGTTGACAATTACCGTACTGCTATCGAAATACACGGTCTGACAAAGAACTTCGGTGCGATGCGGGCGTTGGACGGCCTCGATCTGACGGTGCACGAGGGCGAGGTACACGGCTTCCTCGGACCCAATGGCGCCGGGAAGTCGACCACGATCCGCGTCCTGCTGGGCATCGTCAGGGCCGACGGCGGGACCGCGCGACTGCTCGGCGGTGACCCGTGGGCCGACGTGTACCAGGAAGAAAACGCGCAACACACCGAGACGCTGCTCGCCGGTGCGGTGGACCGGATCCGCTGGCTGGCAAGCCATCTGGCGATCGCCGTGGCCGGACCCGCGGCGGCGTTACTGCTCGCCGGCCTAGTGACCGGACTCACCTACGGCATCGCCGCCGGCGACGTCGGGGGCAAGCTGCCCGCTGTTCTCGGCAGCGCCGCGGTGCAGCTGCCCGCAGTGTGGCTGCTGGCCGCGGTGACGCTGGTGCTGTTCGGTCTACTGCCCCGGTTCACCCCGGTGGCGTGGGGCGTACTGGTCGGGTTCGTCACGCTCTACCTGCTGGGCTCACTGTCGGGTTCTCCGCAGTGGCTGCTCGACCTCGAACCGTTCGCGCACGTTCCGTTGATCGGCGCGGGCGGCTTCAGCACGGCGCCGATGCTGTGGCTGCTGGTGATTGATACGGCGTTGATTGCGCTGGGAGCGGTGTCTTTTCGGCATCGCGATCTGCGGTGTTGAGGAGGCCGTGATGAAAACGACCGGTAAAGTGGCGGTTTCATCCGTCTTGGGCCTTGCGGCGTTCGGGCTGATGCTGTTCGTGCCGGCAGGAACGTTCCACTACTGGCAGGCATGGGTCTTCCTTGCGGTCTTCGGGCTCACCACGTGGATTCCCAGCATGTACCTGATGCGCACCAACCCCGCGGCGCTGCAGCGGCGCATGCGTGCCGGGCCGTTGGCGGAGACCCGAACGCTGCAGCGCATCGTCATCACCGTCGTGTTCATCGCCTTTCCGGCTATGTTCGTGGTCAGCGCGCTTGACCACCGCTTCGGATGGTCGCCGGTACCGGCAACGGTCTCGTTGGTGGGCGATGTCCTGGTCGCGATTGGTCTCGGCGTCGCCATGGTGGTCGTCATCCAGAACGGTTATGCGGCGGCCAATGTCACCGTCGAGGCAGGGCAGCAGGTCGTCTCGACAGGCTTGTATCGGCTGGTGCGGCACCCGATGTACACCGGAAACGTCATCATGATGATCGGCGTGCCGTTGGCGCTCGGCTCGTTTTGGGGGTTGGTCTTCCTCGTCCCCGGTGTGCTGGTGCTGATCTTGCGCATCGGCGACGAGGAGAAGATGCTCGCACATGAGTTGGCCGGGTATCCCGACTACACCCGGAAAGTCCGTTATCGGCTGTTGCCTTACGTCTGGTGAGGGCTGCTGGATCTCATCGAGATTGCGCTGAGGGCTGTAACCCCCCGGAATTCACTACCCTGGCTGCAATCTCAACGCAGCAACCAGGTCAGATCCAGACCCCTTTGCCCACCACGACGACACCGCCGGCGCTGATCGCGAACCGTTCCCGGTCCTTCTCCAGATCGACTCCGATCATCTCGCCGGGCCCAACGACGACGTTCTTGTCCAGGATCGCGCGACGTACCACCGCTCCGCGACCCACCCGGGTGCCCGGCATGATCACGCTGCCCTCCACGATGGCGCCGTCGTCGACCACGACGTTCGACGACAGCACCGAGTTGCGCACCGACCCGGCCGAGATGATGCTGCCCGCACCCACCACCGACTCCTGGGCGGAGCCGCCCTTGACGAATTTGGCGGGCGCCAGGTTTTCGGTCGCACCGCGGATCGGCCAGCGTTTGTTGTACAGGTTGAAGATCGGGCGCACCGACACCAGGTCCATGTGTGCGTCGTAGAACGCGTCCAGGGTCCCCACGTCACGCCAATACCCGCGGTCACGGTCGGTGGCACCGGGCACCTCGTTGTCGGAGAAGTCATAGACCGCGGCCATCCCGTCGGACACCAGCCGCGGCATGATGTCTCCGCCCATATCGTGATCGGAATGGTCGTCTTCGGCATCAGCGCGAATCGCGTCGACGAGCACCTTGGTGGTGAAGATGTAGTTGCCCATCGAGACATAGGTGGTTTCCGGGTTATCGATGGTTCCCGGGGGATCCGGCGGCTTCTCGACGAAACGACGGATGCGACCGGACTTGTCTGCATCGATGCACCCGAACACGGTCGCCTCGGCACGCGGCACCCGGACGCCCGCCACCGTCGCCCCGGCGCCGCTTTCGACATGGAACCGCACCATCTGCTCGGGATCCATCCGGTACACGTGGTCGGCACCGAATACCACGATGTAGTCCGGATCCTCGTCGAAGACCAGGTTCAGCGACTGGTAGATGGCGTCGGCGGACCCGGTGTACCAGCGGGGACCCAGCCGCTGCTGCGCCGGCACCGGGGTGATGTACTCGCCGGCCAGCCCGGACAGCCGCCAGTTCTGCGAGATGTGGCGGTCCAGTGAATGCGATTTGTACTGGGTCAGCACGCAGATTCTCAGGTAGCGGGCATTGACCAGATTGGACAGCACGAAATCGATCAGCCGATATGCGCCGCCGAAGGGAACCGCGGGCTTGGCCCGGTCAGCGGTCAGCGGGTACAACCGTTTGCCCTCCCCGCCGGCCAGGACGATGCCCAGCACATGCGGCACTTCCCTCATAGCCCAAACCTATCGACCGTCACCGACCCTTGCCAGGAGCGAACATCGGGCAGCTGCCGGCGGGTGTGCGGACAACCCGCCGCGGAAGGCAGTCCGTGTTCAACTGGTGACACCTTTGAGTTCGTCGCCGAGCGCCGCGGCCTCGTCGGGGGTCAACTCGACGACGAGCCGGCCACCGCCCTCCAGTGGTACCCGCATCACGATGCCGCGCCCTTCCTTGGTCGCTTCCAGCGGACCGTCGCCGGTCCGGGGCTTCATCGCCGCCATCGAGTGCTCCCTCCAGATTCGGCTTGACCCGCCGTCGTGGTCTTGATCGGCGCCGGGTATGCACCGCGGTTGCAGTGTCCAACATGTCCGGCGTTGAACTGCACATTCACCCCGCCTATTGTTCCCTATCGGCACCGTCGCGCATACACGACCCGGTTTCTCGGCAGCTTGCACAGCAGCTTTCAGGACGTCTTTCAGGCTGGCCTTCCGCGCTTCTCGAGCCAGCTTCTCCTCCCCCACAGCGCAGAGTCAGCGGTCGATGGACTGTGCGGGCTGACGAGTCCAAGGGGTCGGCAATTGATCGTGAGGGACTGCTCCAGCTGAGGCCACCGGAACCCTACGGGATCAAAGCGGTGATGTCGGTGACGGCCGAGGTGACTGCCCCTTCGACGAGGTCGAGTTCGATGCCGGCCGCCAGCGTGAGCAGGCCGGTGTCTGCCGCGATGGGCAGGCCGATGGCATCCAGGGGATTAGTGAGGTTGTCCTGGAACAAAGTGACGTCGTAGGCGGGAATGCTGAAGACCACTCCATAGGTGATATCCGATGTCTGCAGCCACAAAGCAGACAGGGCGGCGGCGGCACTGGCGAACCCTTCGGAGAATTTGGTGAGGGTCGCTGAGGGGTCGCTGACGTCGGCGGACAACGCCGTCACAAGATCGGTCATGCTTGGCAGCGACGACGACGTCAGCGACGACGCCCCCGACGTCAATGACGACAGCGACACGTTCTGCAGGTCGTCCGCGAAAGCGCCGAAGCCCTGCTGCGCCCCGGCCACCAGTCCGTCAAAGACCGTGATCGGGCTGACGTCGGGGAACAGCCCGAACTCGGTGGGCACATTTGCCGGAGTCGAATAGCCAAGGTTGTCGGCGCCATAGCCCAAGTTGATCAGGTAGGTCAGGTCGGGCCCCAGCAGCGCTTGCAGCGGTTTCGGCAGCGCACTCACCAGCGGCGGC
>NZ_JBYCKY010000496.1:0-2027 GCF_057473605.1 Mycobacterium sp. TH-M82
AGCAGGTCTGGCGGCAAGCCGACAAATACGACGTACCCCGGATCTGTTTCGTCAACAAGATGGACAAGATCGGCGCGGACTTCTACTTCACGGTGCGGACCATCAAGGAGCGACTGGGTGCCAGGCCACTGGTGGTGCAGCTGCCGATCGGCGCGGAAAACGACTTCGAGGGCATCGTCGACCTGGTCGAGATGAACGCCAAGGTGTGGCGTGGTGAGACCAAGCTCGGCGAACACTACGACACCGTCGACATCCCGGCCGAGTTGGCCGACAAAGCCGACGAATACCGCACCGCCCTGCTGGAGACCGTCGCCGAAACCGACGAGACATTGTTGGAGAAATACCTCGGCGGAGAGGAACTGACTGTCGCCGAGATCAAGGGTGCCATCCGCAAGCTGACGGTGTCCTCCGAGCTGTTCCCGGTCCTGTGCGGCAGCGCCTTCAAAAACAAGGGCGTGCAGCCGATGCTGGACGCGGTCATGGACTATCTGCCGTCGCCGCTGGACGTCGAGTCGGTGCAGGGCCACGTGCCGGGCAACGAGGGCGAGATCATCTCCCGCCGTCCCAGCACCGATGAGCCGTTCTCCGCGCTGGCGTTCAAGATCGCCGTGCACCCGTTCTTCGGCAAGCTCACCTACGTGCGGGTGTACTCGGGCAAGGTCGAGTCCGGCTCGCAGGTCATCAACGCGACCAAGGGCAAAAAAGAACGGCTGGGCAAGCTGTTTCAGATGCACTCCAACAAGGAGAACCCGGTGGATTCGGCGTCGGCCGGGCACATCTATGCGGTGATCGGCCTGAAGGACACCACCACCGGTGACACGCTCTGCGACCCGAACCAGCAGATCGTGCTGGAATCGATGAGCTTCCCCGACCCGGTGATCGAGGTGGCCATCGAACCGAAGACCAAGAGCGACCAGGAGAAGCTGTCGCTGTCGATCCAGAAACTGGCCGAGGAGGATCCGACCTTCAAGGTGCACCTGGATCAAGAAACCGGCCAGACCGTGATCGGCGGGATGGGCGAGTTGCACCTGGATATCCTGGTCGACCGGATGCGTCGCGAGTTCAAAGTCGAGGCCAACGTCGGAAAGCCGCAAGTGGCCTACAAGGAGACGATTCGCCGCAAGGTGGAGAAGGTCGAGTACACCCACAAGAAGCAGACCGGCGGCTCCGGTCAGTACGCGAAGGTCATCATCACCGTGGAGCCCTTCACCGGCGAGGACGGCGCGACCTATGAGTTCGAGAACAAGGTCACCGGCGGCCACATCCCGCGGGAGTACATACCGGCGGTGGATTCCGGTGCGCAGGACGCCATGGCATACGGCGTGCTGGCCGGCTACCCGCTGGTGAACCTGAAGGTCACCCTGCTCGACGGGCAGTACCACGATGTCGACTCTTCGGAGTTGGCGTTCAAGGTGGCCGGCTCTCACGCGCTGAAAAAGGCTGCAGCGCAAGCGCAGCCGGTGATCCTTGAACCGATCATGGCCGTCGAGGTCATCACCCCCGAGGACTACATGGGCGACGTGATCGGCGACCTGAACTCCCGCCGTGGCCAGATCCAGGCCATGGAGGAGCGCGGTGGCGCGCGTGTCGTCAAGGCGCACGTGCCGCTGTCGGAGATGTTCGGCTACGTCGGAGACCTGCGGTCGAAGACACAGGGCCGGGCGAACTACTCCATGGTCTTCGAGTCCTACGCTGAAGTTCCGGCGCAGGTGTCGAAGGAGATCATCGCGAAGGCGACGGGCCAGTGAGCGTGCGAAGATGACGAGTGGGCGAGCGCAGCTCGGGGACGAGGAATCGAGCAATCAGTACAGCTCACGAGAACGGAGTCGAGCAATGAGTAGCGCGAAGGCGACGGGCGAGTGAGCCAGTGATCGTGCCGGGCGCTACGGTGGCACAACTGAAAAGATCAACCCTGCTGTGAACCAGCACCAACAGTCCAGGAGGACATAGAAGTGGCGAAGGCGAAGTTCGAGCGGACGAAGCCGCACGTCAACATCGGGACCATTGGTCACGTTGACCACGGCAAG
>NZ_JBYCKY010000497.1:0-1124 GCF_057473605.1 Mycobacterium sp. TH-M82
ATCGGCGAGTTCGGAGGCGTCGGCGCTGTTGAGGGTGATGGTTGGCATGGTCGTTTTCCTTTCGCCGCTCAGGTGGTTTTCTTGGTTGGCCGGGTCGTGCTGGTGCGTAGCCGGTAGGACTGGGTGCCGGTTTCGAGGATGTGGGCGTTGAAGGTGATTCGGTCCACGATCGCGGCGACCAGGCGAGGGTCGGCCACGACGGTTCCCCACTCGCTGAACGGGAGGTTGGTGCCGATGCCGATGCTGGCGCGTTCGTCTCGTTCGGTGATGATCTGGAAGAGCAGTTCGGCTCCGCGGGTGTCGATCTGGACGTAGCCGAGTTCGTCGAGCAGCAGCAGATCCAGGCGGGCGTAACGACCGACGACGCGGGAGAGTTGCCGGGCGTCGGCGGCCTCGACGAGCTCGTTGACCAGCGCTGCGGTGCTCACGTAGCGAACCCGGCGGCCTTGTTCACAGGCGGCCAGGCCCAGTCCGATGAGCAGATGTGTTTTGCCGGTGCCGGAGTCGCCGAGCAGCACTAGGGGTTGCCCGGCGTCGATCCAGGCGCCACTGGCCAAAGTGGCCAGCTGCGCGGCGGTCACCGATGGCACTGCCTCGGTGTTGAAATCGGCGAGCCGTTTGAGGCGGGGGAACTTCGCTTCACTGATGCGTCGGGCGCGGCGCCGATCGTTGCGGTCGTCGACTTCGGCGGACAGGACTTCAGCCAAAAACCCGAGGTGGGTTTGGCGTTCCCGCACGGCGATCTCGGCGAGTCGGGCGGCTTCGTCACGGACGGTGGGTAGGTGCAATTCACGGGCCGCGGCACCGATAGCGGCTTGGGCGGCGTCCTGGGTCCGGGTGCTCATGGTGCGCTTTGGGTCGTTGCGCTGGTGGCCAGAAGGTCGTCGTAGCCGGTCAGTGTCGGGGCGGGCCGGTCGTAGCGGGCCAGTGCACCGATTGGGATGACCGGCGCGAGCGCACCGCCGGCGTGGCGGCGGGCATCGATCAGCACGGCCTGCGGGTCCAGCGTGGCGGCGTTGATCGCTTTATCCATCGCGGCGATCACCGCTGTGGCGGGCAGGCTGCGATGGGCGAGCAGGACTTCGATCAACGCCCGGGTGCCCGCCTGGTCGCCGCGTTCGCGG
>NZ_JBYCKY010000498.1:0-19565 GCF_057473605.1 Mycobacterium sp. TH-M82
CGTTCACGCTGCTGCCAGCGCTCGGTCCAAAACCATCGCTGATCGGCGGGGACGGGCAGCGACGGCCGGAGCTCCAGTACGCCGTCGTCGCGCTCGACGATCTCCACCTGCGCACCCGGCTCGTCCAGATGCAGCCGACGCCGGACCTCCGCCGGCAGCGCGACAACACCCCGTGATTGCACGCCTACATACCCATGAAACGCCATGATGACAGTATTCCAACATTGCAGCAATAACGCAATACTGTCTTACGACATGTGGGCGTCCTTGACCATACCGACGGGATGCCTGCAGCAGGTAGGTTCCCGACTTGCCACCAAGGTTAGATTGCTCGGTCGTTTTGGCGTCGGCCGCTGACGAAACTAGCTGGTAGAAGCGATGACCGGGCCGAGGGGTGTTGTTTGAGAAATCTGAGGTGACCCGTATGAGTTGGGCGAATGCACGGGCGGCGGAGCCGGCTGACGCCCTCGAAGTCCGCCGCTGGCTCGACGCCTGCATGGTGCGTGCCACGACTGTGTCGACATCCCTGGGTAAGGGCCAGGCGGGCTTCGCGCCACCTGTGAAACAAGCCGTTCAGCCTGCCGTTTCGTCGTGCCAACGCTGGCCGAGTGCCTTAGCCGCTGTGGACACCTTCATCACTAGACGGCGCTCGCGGTACCGGACAGGGACGAAGTGGTAATGCTCGTAAAACGCCTGGGCCTCGTCGTCTATCGCGTCAACGACGATGAGCCGTCCTCCGCCGATCTCCGACGCGGCGACGGCTTTCCCAAGTCCATCCAGAAGTAGCTGCTCGCCGTACCCGTGGCCATGCAGCGCTGCGTCGATTGCCAGACGGGCGATCAAATATCCGGGTATGCGGGAATAGCCCCCAGCTATCGGCCCCGGCACGCCGTCGTCTTTCCGCACGACTTCGGTGGGACAGATGGCGAAATAGGCGCAGACCTTCGGCTCCCCGTGCGGGGTCCACACGTAGACGTGCGCTATTCCGCTGCTGTCGGCGCGGCGCGCATGCTCGACCAGCCAGCTGTTCAGTGACTTCTTACCGCAGTCGAACCCTGCCAGCGCGTGGTCGTCGTCGAGCCGCGCGGACTCGAACATCGCTCAGCGCCGCTTGAACGCCGCAGGCTTGCGTGCGGCTGCCGCAAGTCGTGGTGCAGCGTCGGCAGCGTCGAGCGAGGACATCAGCTTGTCGAACTGTTCGAGCTCCATCACCGTTACCAGCTCTTGACGCAGGACGCCCTCGGCACGTTGGACCGCGGCTTTCCGGACGAACTCCGAGGTCTGCTCATGCACGACATTGGCAGCTCGCTGGATGCGGTCCAGGGTCGCCTCCTCCGCACGAAGCTCGAAGCGCTTCGCTTTGACTGCCACGCCAACACCTCCTTAAACTCGCCAACCGTAGTGTACGGTACCTGTACGTACACTACGGTGGCAAACTGCACCGGCCGCGAGTCAGCATCAGGAGCCGGTTGCCCCAGGCTCGCACAACCGTATCCAGACCGCGATCCTCCTCGGGTTTGATAAGGGGCGACGCGTCAATCACGATGCTGAACGACCTGCGCGGTTCGGCGCTCGACCGGCCTGTGAGCTGCGGGAACGCATCTCTGGGCATTGGACGTCGAGCCGGTTCCGGCTGTGCCTACCACCACGCGAATGGGGGTAGATTCCTGGCTTGCCACCAAGGTGCGCTGTCTATGTCGGTTGCGCCGTGGGTCCGATGCAAAACAGCTGGTGAATGCGTCGACGAGGGTATGGGGTGTTGTTCGCGATGCGTGAGGCAGGTGTGATTGCCCTGCCGGATTGTGGCAGCGAGATCGCCGCGGCAGCACTATCCGGGAATTTCAGTCTCGCGATGCGGGGGCTATTCGTCGCCGGCGGCAGTCACGAACTCAAGCCCGGGTGCTCCATCGAATATCCCGTCATGGGAGACCAGTGGCACGCCGAGGCGCATCGCGGCGGCTGCGGTCCATCGGTCTCCGTCATGGAGCTTGCCGGCGAGCGCATGGCCGATCTGTGCGCAGTGCGCACGCAAGGCGGCGCACGTGGTGATCATCTCATCATCAGGCTGGACGACGGTCAGTTCAGCGATGCGGCGTTCGAGTCGTCGGCGCCGCAGTTGACCCCACCCGGCGCGCAGAACTCCGTAGCGGAGTTCCATCACGGTTTGGAACGCGAGCAGGACGGGCCTTGGGCCGATCAGCATGTGGTAGTGCTCAGCGAGCCGATTGGGGCGGTCATCAAACAGCCAGCTGATGACCATCGTGTCCACGACAACATTCGATGGCTGAGCGTTGGTCATGCGTCCGCTAGTGCAGCCTGAAAGGCGGCCCACTCCTCCTCGGGCACATCCTCGATGACGAGGCGATCACGGGGGGGCAGTGGCCGAGCGCGCCGGATTGCCTCATCGGGCGTATAGGTTCGCACGACTGGCTCTTCGGGCTGCTCGATACTGGACACAACGCCAAGCCTACCGTCGCGTGCTGACGTCCGACACCTCATCAGATCTGCGATCCGCTGCCAGGTGAGCGACCACTGGGCAGGGGGTAGATTCCCGACTTGCAACAAACCTCAAGGCACTGTGCCGCGCGCATCATCTTCTGAAAACGTTCTGGGGCTGGCAAGACAAGCAACTTGCCGATGGGACGCTGATCTGGACCGCTCCGACCGGGCACACTCGTCCTCGGTCGCCGGC
The DNA here is from genome assembly GCF_057473605.1 of Mycobacterium sp. TH-M82. Classification (NCBI taxonomy): domain Bacteria; kingdom Bacillati; phylum Actinomycetota; class Actinomycetes; order Mycobacteriales; family Mycobacteriaceae; genus Mycobacterium; species Mycobacterium sp. TH-M82. Next base: position 2,693 of record NZ_JBYCKY010000498.1, read on the forward strand.
GTCCGCAGCTCCCGCAGGTCACGCACCGCCGCCAGAGCCAACCCACGCCTCCTTAACTTCACCCACAGTGAGAAAACCCCAGTGACGATGCAAACTGCTCGACAACGATGATCTCGCCTCAATACAGGGATTCAACGCAGCGACACACCCGGAACACCAGGCCAGGAAGGAAACACGGGAAGCGAGGCCAGCCCGACAGCTTAGGAACTCACCGGAACTCACCGACTGTTGGTTATCTTGACTCGGGATCACCTGTAGTCGGCTGGCTAAGGACAATCGTCGACACGCTAGGGCCTGACCGTGAACCATTGGGCCGCAGTCACTTCGCTGTTCTGACGATAGTGAGGTTGTGATCATGTAGCGCGGTGATAAGTGCGCGGGTCCCGTCGTCGCGTTGTGGCGCCAGTTCGTGGGCGATGGCTGTGCGCACCACGGCCGATACCGGTAGTCCGCGTTCTGCGGCAGCGGCGCGTAGCCGGGTCATCTCGTCGTTGGTGAGGCGTACGGTAAGGGTTTGGGCCTTTTCGCGGTTGGGGTGGGTGGCCGACGCGGTCGTGTATTCCGAGCTGTCGACGGCTTCCAGCTCGCGCGCCTCGTTGAGTAGGTTGCTGAGTTCGCTGTTCACTGGTTGTTCCTTTCCCGGTATGTGCTCTGGTCGGTGACGTTGGCCGGCCAGCAGTTCGCACCGTATTGCCGGTTCTCGTGGCTAACGATGATGACGACGAGCACCCGGTCTGCGGTCGGCGAGAATCCAATGAACCGGCCACTTTTGCCCGAGCGGCTTTTGGGGTCGGGGATAAACCCCACCACGTCGGGATCGTTGAAGGCCTCGGTCGCCATCTCAACTGTGGTGCGTTGCTTGTCCCACATGTGGGTCACCGCGTCGCTCGGCCAATGCAACTCGGCCACCGGCTCAGTGTATTACAAACGTACGACATCTGGGCTCTGTTTTCCTGCGGTTACCGACCGGAGCTGCGGTTTGCCACCAGTGAAGCCGTACAGGGGTCGGGAGGCGCTATGCCGGCAGGCGCCGGCCAATACCGCATAGGTCGCCTCGCCAGTGGTGTGCACCGCGATGTCGCAATGGAGCAACAGCAATACGAGGTCACCCGCGGCGGGTGGCTGTGGCACCTCGTCGACACGAAGATACGCACATCGTGGCTACGCCAAGCCGGCCCGGCCACCCGCCCACCACTGATTGGGACCCAGGCGCCGGCGCAGGGCGCGGCCGGCACGACCGCTTTCACGATTGCGCCAACCGGCGCGCAGCCCAGCGTTTGGCACAGCGGGTAGATTAATGACGCCTTAGCACCCTCGGGTCTCCGCCATGGTTCGCCCAGCATGACCAGCGAATTCCCTGATACGGCCCAGACGTTTCGGGTTGCTGACAAGTCGGCAATGCCAGCAGCTCGCTCAGCAGTTCATCGTGATCCGTAGCACCGCGTGCCGCGTACCCGGCCTCGATCAGGAACGGCAGGCACACGCCGATACGGCGGTGCTCGAGCGCGTCTGCGATCTCCTGCACCCGCCGCTCCTGCAATGCCGGTGACGCCAGACGGACGAAGGCCGAATTACCCAGCAGCAGTTCAACGCTCACCCACGCGCCCATCCAGCCTGGCGCGCGAGTTCTGCGGCATGCACGCCGACCGGGAGGTTGCGCGACCGTACCCGGTCGGCGAGCCGGCGCCGAAGCTTCGCATCGCTGTCACGCTCCGCGCGGATCGACGCCAGCTTGGCAGCGGCGCCGAGGACGACGAGCTCGCCGAGCTCGACGCGATCGGTGCCCAGCTCGCCGCGCAGTTCGTCCAGGGCCTCCTGGACAGGCGGTGTCTCGGTGATCGCATGTCGACGACGTGCGGTAGGCACCAGGCTAGTGCAACACCGGTATGACACCCCGCTGCCAGGTGCGGCCGGCATCTCAGCTCAGCGTGTGCGCCGAGCGCACCGCCCGCTCGCACACCTCGCGCACCTCCTCGGCGCCGTCTGGCCGGCTCTGGCAGCCGACGCTGATCCGCACCCCGCCGTCGACCAGCACCGTCCAGTCGATGTGATGGCCGGCGCGGACTTCGCGATAGGTCACCGCGGGTCGGCCCGCGGTGTTTCCGGACGGGTCGAAGTCGACGAAGACGCCGGCCGACTCCGCGGCGTTCGCCTCGTCGATGGCGTGGCGCAGCGACTCGGCGGCGCTGGTCAGGTCTGCCCGGGGAAGAATCGATTGCGTCACGTGCAGCATCAGCTGCGGGTCCGACGGCGAGATCACCTCCACCCGTGCCGATCCCGGTCCGGCCGTGACCCGCTGCACCGTCCACTGCGCCGGCACCTGCAGCGTGACTCGGCCCTCGACCAGAAACGTCGTCGGCACAGCCTCGGTGGCGCCCGCGCCGGGCTGGTCGCGGGTGCCGGTGCGCACCGCCGCGACGCCCAGCGCGGCCAGTGCGACCGTGGCAGCAAGCAGCGCGGGAACTCGACTCGGCCATCGGCTGCCAACGGTTACCGGCTTTTTCGCCACCGGCGAAGCCGGCGCGGCGAGCCGCGCCAGCCGGGCCAGCCGGGTGTCGCCGACCAGCTCCACCTGGCAGCCGGCGAGCGCGCTGGGCAGTCGGTCGGCGATCGCCCCCGCCAGCGCGGCCGCACCCTCGATGCCGGGCGGGCCGTCGATCAGCACCGCGGCGGCTGCGCCGCGGGTCAGGGCGGCGACCCGGCGCACCACCGCGTCGGCCACCTGGTGCGCTGGCCCGATGCGCGGTTCGGCGACGGTCACCGCCACGGTGACGGCCACCAGCCGCGCCGCGATCTCGACGACCACCGGAGTCCGGGCGTTCACTGCGCAGCCGGCAGCGGCGGACAACAGCTGCGATCGTGACCGGGTGAGGACGTCGTCGGCCAGCGTGCGCGCGGCACCGGTGACAAGACCAACCCGGGCCCGAGACCACCACGACGGGTGGATGACCAGCACCGACTCCGGTTGCCGGCCGGGGCAGGCCAGGGAGCGCAGCAGCGCGCCCCACAGCGCGGCGACGGCGACCGGCTGCTCGTCGACCAGGACCACCGGGTCGTCGATGCCGTCAACCGCCGCCGCTGCTTCGCCATCGGCGATTCCACCTGTGCCGCAACATAGTCGGCGAATAGTGCTGGGGCCGGCCGCGACGATCGCGCGGTGGCCGGTCACGGCCGCGAGCCCCAGGGGCTCCAGGCCGCCTGGACGAGTTGTTCCCCGCCCCCGCGGGTGATGAGGATGCCGCGGCCGGGCGGCAGCCGCAGCGGGCGGGCGGAGCCGATCAACGGGGGTTCGTCGGGGTTGCCGCTCATCATCAAGCCCATGCAGCCCAGATCACGCAGCGCGGCCAGCAGCGGCTCGTACACCGCTCGCGCCGCTCCCCCGCTGCGGCGTGCGACGATCAGATGCAGCCCGATATCGCAAGCGTGCGGCAGATATTCGAGCAGCGGCATCAGCGGATTCCCGGCGGTGGCGGCCACCAGGTCGTAGTCGTCGACCAGCAGGTAGATCTGCGGCCCGGACCACCACGACCGGTCCCGCAGCTGCTGCCGGGTGACCTCGGGGCCGGGCATCCGCCGGGCCAGCCGATCCAGCACATCCGGCAGCAGCGTGGTCAGCGTGGCCGCCGACATCGCATAGCCGCCAAGGTGATCCGGGTCGACCACATCGAGCAGACCGCGCCGGTAGTCGATGACTATGAGCTGCGCCTGTTCTGCGGTGGACGTCCGCATGATCTCGCCGCACAGCGTGCGCAGAACCGAAGTCTTGCCACACTCGTTGTCACCGAGAATCAGCAGGTGCGGCTGGCGCTCGAAATCCAGGGTGACAGTGGCTAAGCCGCGCTCTTCGACGCCCAACAGCAGCTGCCCGCCGGCCGGGTCGGGCAGGGTGTGCCGGTGCAGCAGGGCCGGCAGCAGCAACACCGGCGGCGCAGCGGCGGTACCGTGTCGGCGGCGCAACAGCTCGCCGGAGCGCACCGCGGCCTGCGCCGGCTCCACGGCCGGGCCCGCCGTGTCCAGCCCGTCCAACCACGGCACCGCGATCAGCGTATGCAGCCCGCCGCGGGTCAGCCCGCGGCCGGGTTTGTCCGGTGGCACCTGCTGGGCCTGCCTGCGGTCCAGCTCGGAATCGGCGGGCTCGCCGAGCCGCAACTCGATCCGGGTGCCGATCTGGTCGCGCAGTCCGGGTCTGAGCTCGGCCCACCGCGACACCGAGACCACCACGTGCACCCCGAACGACAGCCCGCGCCCGGCCAGCGCAACGACGGGCGCCTCCAACGTCTCGAACTCACGGCACAGGCTCGCCCACCCGTCGATCACCAGGAACACGTCGCCGAACCGATCGGCCCGGCAGACCGGGTCGTGGTTCTCCCGCAGCTGCCGGTACCGGGCGAAGGAGCCGATGCCGTTCTCGCGAAACACCGTCTCGCGGTGCGCGACGATCGACTCCATCTCCCGGACCGTCCGCCGGATCAGGTCGGGTTCGGTTCGGCCGGCCGCCGAGCCGACGTGGGGCAGGCACCGCAGTGACGTCAGCGTGCCGCCGCCGAAGTCCAGGCAGTAGAGCTGCACCCGGGCCGGGTCGTGGGTGGCGGCCAGCGCGGTGACCAGCGTCGCCAGCGCGGTCGATTTGCCCGATTGCGGCGCACCGACCACCGCGACATTGCCCGCGGCCCCGCGTAGGTCGACCAGCAGCGGGGTGCGGCGCTGTTCGAACGGCCGGTCGACGATCCCGATCGGGACCACCAGCTCTTCACCGGGCCGATCGTCGTCGAGCAGGTTGCCCAGCGCCGGCGACGCCCCCAGCGGCGGCAGCCACACCTCGCGGGCGGGCGGGCCCTGCCCGGCCAACCTGTCCAGCACCGCGTCCAGCACACTCCGGCCGGCCGGCTCGGTCACCGGCCCGGCACTTTTGACCGCTCCGTTCGGCGCGGCGGTGAACAGCCGCACCGGTGCCGGTGCGTGGCCAGCACCCGGCGCCGCAACGGTGTCGGGACACGGGCCGGAGACGAACGCGGTCTGGAAGCCGGTCAACTCGCCGGTCGCCGCTCGCAGGTAGCCCGCTCCGGGGATGTTGGGCAGCCGATCGGCATCGGGTACGCCAAGGACCATGCGCGATTCGTTGGCGGACAGGGTTTTCAGGCAGATCCGGTAGGACAGATGGGCTTCCAGCCCACGCAGCCGGCCTTCGTCGAGTCGTTGGCTGGCCAGCAGCAGATGGATCCCCAGTGACCGGCCCAGCCGGCCGATCGCCACGAACGTGTCGACGAAATCCGGGTGCTGGCTGAGCAGTTCGGAGAACTCATCGACGATGACGAACAACGCCGGCAACGCGGCCAGCGGTGCTCCCGCCCGACGTGCCTGTTCATAAGCGGCGGCGCTGACGAAATTGCCGGCCGTGCGCAGCAGTTCCTGACGGCGGTTGATCTCACCGGCCAGTGCGTCGCGCATTCGGGCGACCAGCGGTGCCTCATCGGCGAGATTGGTGATGATCGCCGCGACGTGGCAGGCCCGCTCCAGGCCGAGAAATGTTGCACCGCCTTTGAAATCGACCAGGACCAGGTTCAGTGCCTCCGGCGAGTGCCGGGCGATCATGCCCAGCGCGACGGTGCGCAGCAGCTCCGATTTGCCCGACCCGGTTACGCCGATGCACAGCCCGTGCGGCCCCATCCCGTCCTCGGCGGCCTCTTTGATGTCGAGCCGCACGATCTCTCCGGACGCTGTGGCGCCGATCGGGACGCACAACCTGTCCTGCGGTTTCATGCTGTCCCACAAGGTATTCGGGTCGAACCCACCGCAACCGATGCCGAGCAGGTCCGGCCAGTGCGGTCGGTTCCCCGGCACCGCGCCGCCGACCGGCCCGGTCACCCGATAGCCCGCCAGCCGCCGTGCACACACCAGCACGTCGGTGAGAGAGAGCCGGTCCGGCCGGGCCAGCAGCTGCTCGCCGTCGGGCCGGCGCGCCGTCAGCGCTGTCGGCCTCACCCGCAGCTGCAGGCCCACACCGGTACAAGCGGCGCCGTCCTGGCCAATGGTGACAATGGTCAGGCCGGTAGCTCCGATGACGGTCTCGGTGCCCGCGACGGCGCCGCCGTCGACGATCACCACCGCATGCCGAGTGCCCCGCCCGGCCAGCGCACCTTCGGCGGCAGCCAGGCTCGGGTACACCATGCGACGCGGCCCCAGGTTGTCGGTGGCCGTCGGATGCTGGTGATGCGGCAGCCATTTCAGCCAGTCCCACTGCTGGCGGTTGCGCTCGGCAAGCACGGCAACCACCGCCAGCAGATCCGGCGCGTGCAGCACGGTGAGTTGGCAGATCATCGCGCGCAGCAGTCCCCGTGCGCTGCCCGGGTCACCGCCCAGCGTCACCGCGGCCAGCCCGGGCAGCGCGATCGTGACCGGCACGTCGGGAACCGTCGAGTGGGTGTGCAGAAAGCGTCGCAGCGCGGCGTCGGTGACCGGATCCACCCGCTCGCAGCGGCCCAGCTCCGGCGGGACCAACCCGGTGGCCAGCGGCTGGCGGCCGACACCGATGCGGACCTGACCGAAGTCGGCGTCGCCCGGTCGTCGCTCCCACATCCGGGCGCCGCCTGCCAGCGTCCACAGCGCGTCCGGCCGGGGATGACACCACATCAGCGACGACCGTTGCGCCGCAGCGGTGTCGGTCACCGTGTCGCGCAAGCCGCTCAGGTAGTCCAGGTAGTCGTCGCGGTCGGCGTCGATGTCAGAGCCGCCGCGCCGCCCCGACAGCGCGGTGGCGGCCACCGACACCAGCATCATCAGCGGGAAGGCCACAAAGACCGGGTTGCCCGCGCCGGCCGAACCCGACCGGTAGACGACAACCATCATCGGGATCATCGCGGCGGCCAGCAGCAGCGGCACCAGCCTGGCCAGCAGCGGGCGGCGTGCCGGGCGGACCGGCTGCGGCGGTGCGGCGACGGCGATTTCAGCGGTCGCCAACACCGGCGACCGCACCCGCGACGGCCGTGCGAAGGCCACAGTTGCGGTCGTCGCGCCGCTGCCGCTCATCTGTTCCCCCGCTGCTGTCCCCGCCGCGCGGCGGTCGACTGCGCCACACCGTAGGAAGCGAAAAGACGCCCCGCAAGTCGGCTGTGGAACACCGGATACGCCGCACCGGGCCGGCGCGTTAGCGTGACCGGCGCGGAGAGGACTACGCAGTCCCGGCTGGTGAGGGGGTCAGGGGTGGTTTATTCGAATCCGGATCTGTGCCGGGTTGCGCTGCACGCCGACGCCGTTGGCGTCGATTTGGCGCTGCCGGCCGGTGTGCCGGTCGCGGCGTTGCTGCCGTCGATCGTGGACATCCTGGCCGGTGGCGGTGGGCCGCCGATCGCCGGGGTGGGTGTTGCATACCGGTTGTCCCGGCCCGCTGCGGCGGCGCTGGACGGCTCGAAAACACTGGCGCAGCAGCAGATCCGCGACGGCGAGGTGCTGCTGTTGACGCGCGCCGGCGGCGAATTGCCGGCACCGCGTTTCGACGACCCCGCCGAGCAGGTATGCGCCACGGTCCGGGCCGGCGCACGGCCGTGGACGCCGCGAGCGACCCGGTTCACCGGGGTTCTGGCTGCCAGCTGGCTGGCCGCGGTCGCCGGCTTTGTGGCGGTACCCGGCGGGCCGGGAGCCCCGAACGCGCTGCTGGCCGCGACCGCGGCGGCGGCGGTGGCGGTGCCGGCGACGCACCTGGTCGACGGCGGACCGGCCATGACGGCGGTCTGCGGCCTGGCGGCGCTGGCCGCAGTCGCCGCGCTGGCCGCGGTGCTGGGCCTTTCACCGCAGCTGGTCGCTGCCGCAACCGCTGTGGCGTCGATCGGTCTGCTGCAGTTCGCTGCCCGCGCGTCGATCGTCTGCACCGGGCTCTCCCGGCGCCTGCAAACCCCGGCGTGGCCGGTCGCCGGCCACGACGACGGGGCGGGTCGCGCCCACGACCTGCTGACCGGCTTGGTCACCGCCTTCTCGGCGGCAGCCGCGCTGGGTGTGCTCGGCGCCACAGTCGCACCGCGTACCGGCGGCCCCCGCTTCGGCTGCGTCGCCTTCGCCGCGGTGTGCGGTGCCGCGTTGCTGCTGCGGACCCGGTCGCACACCGACCGGTCCCAGATCGCGGCGCTGGTGACCGCGGCGCTGGCCGCGTTCGGCGCGGCCCTGCTGGCCGGCGCGGCCGCGGCGCCGCAGCATCCGCTGCTGCTGTGCGTGACGGCCGCCGCCCTGGCCGGGGCCGCGCTGTATCTGGGCGTTGCCGGCCCCACCCCGCGGGTGTGGTCGCCGGTGACTCGTCGCGGCGTGGAGCTGATGGAATACCTGACGCTCGCGGCGCTGGTACCGGTGGCGTGCTGGGTCTGCGGCTGCTACGGCGCCGCCCGGAGCCTGAGCCTGACTTGACGGTGGGCATGTCACGGCTGATGCGGATCGCGGCGGTCACGATGGTGGTCGGGCTGTCGCAGTGCACCGCACCGCCGCCGGCGTATGCGGTGTCGCCGCCGCCGGTCGACGACAGGTTGCTGCCGGCCGCGTCGCCGCCCGGCCCGCCGCAGCCCACCGTGCAGCGCGAGGTGTGCGCGGTGCCGGCCTTCGACCCGCGGCGCTCCGGCCCGCCCACGCAGCTCGACGGCCTCGACCTGGCGGCGGTCTGGCCGCTCACCCGCGGCGCCGGCCAACGGGTCGCGGTGATCGACACCGGCGTTTCGCCGCATCGGCGACTGCCCGGCCTGCTGGGCGGCGGCGACTATGTGTCCACCGGGGATGGCACCCAGGACTGCGACGGGCACGGCACTGTGGTGGCCGGCATCATCGCGGCCGCACCGGGTTCGGGCGACGACCGGTTCAGCGGCATCGCCCCGGCGGCGACGGTGATCGGAATCCGGCAGTCCAGCACCAAGTTCGGCGTGGTCGGCGAGGTGTCCCAGCGCGGCGTCGGCACCGTCGACACCATGGCCAAAGCGGTGCGCACGGCCGCCGACCTGGGCGCGTCGGTAATCAACATCTCCTCGGTGGCCTGCGTGCCCGTCGAGTCCGGACTCGACGACCGTGCGCTGGGCGCGGCGCTGGCCTACGCGGTCGACAAGCGCAACGCCGTCGTCGTCGCCGCCGCGGGCAACACCGGCGACACGGGAAAGTGTCCCGGTCAAGGCGGTGAACACGGCGCCGCGACGGTGGCGGTCAGCCCGGCCTGGTACGACGATCTCGTGCTGACCGTCGGGTCGGTGGACGCCGACGGCTCCGCGTCGGCGTTCACCCTGGCGGGGCCGTGGGTGGACGTCGCCGCGCCCGGCGAGGCGGTGCTGTCGTTGAGCCCGGTCGGCGACGCCATGACGAATACTGGGAACACTGCGAACACCGTTGGCGAACACCACGGCGCCGAGCCCATCTCCGGGACCGGCTACGCCGCGCCGGTGGTCAGCGGGCTGGCGGCGCTGATCCGGGCCAGGTTCCCCACCTGGACGCCGCGCCAGGTGATGGACCGGATCAGGGCCACCGCACACCCGCCGCCGGGCGGGCGCGACGACTTCGTCGGCAACGGTGTCATCGATCCGCTGGCCGCAGTGAGCACAGTGAGCACAGTCAGCACAGCCAGCACCGACGCACCGGCGGCAACCGGTAGGCCTGGTCCGGCAACTGTTGTGGTACAACCTATTTCGCCGGCAGCATCGGGCCCTCCCGAGTCGGCCGGCCCGCGCACCGCGATGATCGGCGCCGCCGCGCTGGTGGCCGTTCTCGCGGTGGTCCTGGCCGGGCGGGCGGTCGTCCGGCTGGGCCGGTCAGGGCGGCTGACGGCGCCCGATACCAGCGGCGCCGTCAGCACCGATCACGTCGCGGGCGACTAACGCGTTTCGCCGGTTGAGCCGCGGGCCCGCCGGCAGTCCCGCCAGCACCGGCCAGGGCGCCGCCGCCGGAGTCGCCGGCAGACCCAGGCTACGTGCGGCGTCGTCGTCGACCACGAACCGCACCCCGGTGTCGGTGATGAGGTAGCGGGCGCCGCCGGCCCGCCCGGAGACGCCGGCGGTGCGCACGTAGGCGCTGCGGCCGGGCGGGAGGTACACGGCGTCCAGCGCCGGGCCTTCCCCGTCGGCCTGGGCCAGCGCCACCGGGGCCTGCCCGGCGGGCAGCGGCAGGCCGGCGCCGGCCACAAGCGTGACATCGGTGGGGCCGCCCGCCGGCCCGGACCACTGCACGCACAGCGTTGCCGCGCCGGTCAGCGGGGCGTGCGCGCCGGCCACCGGCCGGGCCGGCACCGCGGTCGGCGGCGCCTCGGGGATCGCGTTCACCAGCAGCGCCGAGACTCGGCGCGGGGCCGCCGCCGGGTCGGCGAGATCCACCACCACCCGCCGGCCCCGATACAGCAGGTAGGTTCTGGTCTCGGGCCCGGCCCCGGATGTGACCAGCACCGGCTGCTCCGGGTCGACGCTGCGGGTGCCCGGCCCCGGCCGGCCGTCGCCGACGACCACCGTCGTCATCGGCGCCGTGCCCCCGGCCGCGTCCCGGGCACTGTCGCAGACCGCCCAGGTCGTTCCGGTGTCGGGCAACGCCGCCCCGAGCAGCTGCGGCGCTCCGGGAATCCCCAGCGGCGGTCCGCGTCTGGCCCGGCCCGGGCTGCTCAGGTCGGCCTCGCGTACCGGCCGCGGGTTGGCGGCCGTCGCCGCGATCAACCGCGCGGAGGCGAGGTTGAGCACCGGATGCAGGGTGTCGTCCACCCACACATACAGCGCCCCGGATTGGCGGCCCATCACGATCGGGGCGCTGTCCACCGCCGGCTGCGGCTGCATCAGTGCCAACGCCGCGCATCCGGCCACCGCGATGGCCGCCAGCAGGCACCCGGCCGCCAGCGCGCGAGAACCGGCCCGCAAAGGCTGCCCCGCCGACCTGACGTCGCCGCCCAACAGCGCCCGCTCGATTCGCCGCAGCACGAACCGATGGCCGCTGAGGTGTAGCTGTGTTGTCGGTTGTCCAGCCATGTGCTCCCGCCGAATCCGTGCCCGCCGAACGGTAGACCGCGACGCCGCGACGCCGCCGCCGGCCATCCACAGCCTGCCCGAACGGCCGGCTCGAGCGGCGGCCGTCGCGGTGCGCCGGTAGCATCCCGTTGTGCATGTCGACAGGCTGACCCGTTCCCTGGCTCTGATCGCGCTGACGGCGGGCGGCGCGCTTTTGGGCACCCCGGTCCTCCCGTCGGCCGTCGCCGACGACTGCCCCGACGTCGAGGTCATCTTCGCCCGCGGCACCAGCGAACCGCCCGGCATCGGCCGCGTCGGTGAGGCCTTCGTCGACTCGCTGCGCGCACAGACCCCGCGCAACGTCGGGGTATACCCGGTGAACTATGCCGCCAGCCGGCTGCAGCTGCACGGCAACGACGGCGCCAAGGACACCATCGCCCACGTCAAAGACATGGCGGCAAAGTGCCCGGACACCAAGCTGGTGCTGGGTGGGTACTCGCAGGGCGCGTCGGTGATGGACATCGTCACCGGTACTCCGGTGGGAGGCGCCACGTGGGGTGACTCGTTGCCGGCCGAATACGCCGATCAGGTCGCGGCGGTGGCGACGTTCGGCAATGTCGCTGATCGGTCGGGCACCCCGATTTCCAGCGCCAGCGCGCTGTTTGGCTCCAAGGCCATCGATCTGTGCAACCCCAGCGACCCGATCTGCCACGAGGGCCCCGGCAACGAGTGGAGCGGCCACACCGACGGCTACATACCCGCACTCACCAGCCGGGGGGCAAATTTTGTCGCGGGCAAACTGTTGCCGGGGCCTGCTGAAGCGCCGGAGCCAAGCGGTGACAGCTAAAATTCGGTTTTAGAACTTATTTAGGCAACCGTCATTTTCTGCGGTTAATATCGTGCGGTATGAAGGCCCATCGCATCGCCGCAGCCGGCGTCTGGATTGCGCTGATGATCGGATTCGGCCCGGCTACACCGCTGCCGGCGACGGCATCGGCCGATCCGTGCCCGGATGCCGAGGTGGTGTTCGCCCGGGGCACCGATGAGCCGCCGGGTCTGGGCCGGGTCGGCAACCCATTCGTCGGCGCACTGCGGTCGAAGGCCGATGGCAGATCGGTGGGTGCCTATGCGGTGAACTATCCGGCCACCTACAACTTTCTCGAAGCCGTCAACGGTGCCAACGACGCCAGGGGGCACATCCAGTACATGGTCGACACCTGCCCGAACACCCGGCTGGTGCTCGGCGGTTACTCCCAGGGCGCCGCGGTGATGGACATTCTCACCGCCGCACCGGTGGCGGGCGTCAGCCTCAGCCAGCCGCTGCCCCCCGAGGTCGCCGACCACGTCGCCGCCGCGGCCCTCTTCGGCAACCCGTCGCAGCACCTGGGCAACCTGATGACCGAGCTCAGCCCGCAGTTCGCCGCCAAGACCATCGAACTGTGCAACGGGAGCGACCCGGTCTGCGCCGACGGCGGTCGCAACTGGAGTGCGCACACCGGATACGAGCAGTCCGGCATGATCGACCAGGCCGCCCAATTCGCCGCTGACCGGCTTTAGGTTTCTCCGCCTCCGAGCGTGCGTGTCAGGAGTTGCCGCGCACGTCGCGGGTGACGGCCGCCCGGGCCGCCAACTGATCGTCCGGCGGGTAGTCGACACCGGCCAGCGTCAGCCCGTGCGCCGGTGCCGCGGTGACATCGCTGGATCGGCGGGCCGCCGCCAGCAGACCACGGCACCAGGACACACTGCGCCGGTGCTCACCGACCGCCAGCAGCGCGCCGACCAGGGAACGCACCATCGACCAGCAAAACGCGTCGGCGGCCAGGTGCGCGGTGACCAGATCACCGTCGTGCGTCCAGTCCAGCCGCTGCAGATCGCGGATAGTGGTCGCGCCGTCACGGTGCCGGCAGAACGCCGCAAAATCGTTTAGCCCCAGCAACTCCCGCGATGCCGCGGCCATCGCCTCGACGTCCAGTGCCCGCGGCCACGCGGTGACGTAGCGCGCCTCCTGCGGCCCCACCCCGTACGGCGCGGTCGACAACCGGTAGACGTAGTGACGCCGCAACGCCGAAAACCGGGCGTCGAAACCCGGTGCGGCGCGCACCACCCGCAGCACCCGGACATCGGGCGGCAGGAAGCGGGCCAGTCGCCGCACCAGCGGTGTGAACTCAGGCTCGCCGGGGTGCGGCGTCCGCGGGGCGACGTTGCCCAACGCCGGCGCCGGGACGTCGGCGTGTGCGACCTGGCCGGACGCGTGCACCCCGGTGTCGGTGCGTCCGGCGGCGAACAGCCGCACCGGAACCCGGAACACCGTAGACAGCGCCGCATCGAGAACACCAGCGACGGTGCGCTGGTCGGCCTGCACCGCCCAGCCCGCGAATTCGGTTCCGTCGTAAGCAATATCGAACCGAAGCCGAACGGCCTTCGCGTCAGGACTCGTCGGCGTCCCCGCCGTCGCCGGCGTCCCCGCCGTCGCCGGCGTCCCCGGAAGCTTCGGCCGGTTCCGGCGGCTTCGGCTTCGTCGCCTGCTGCGCGGTCGCCGCCCGGCGCGCGCGATCGGCCTCCGAGGTCACCGTCTTCTCCCGGACCAACTCGATCACCGCCATGGGAGCGTTATCACCCTTACGCGGCTCCACCTTGACGATGCGGGTGTAGCCGCCGTTGCGGTCGGCGAAGTGCGGTGCGATCTCGGCGAACAGCGAGTGCACCACGTCCTTGTCGCGGATCTTCTTGAGCACCTCGCGCCGATTGTGCACGGTGCCTTTCTTGGCGTGCGTGATCAGCTTTTCGGCGTAGGGCCGCAGCGTCCGGGCCTTGGTCTCGGTCGTCTTGATCCGACCGTAGGTGAACAGCGAGGTGGCCAGGTTGGCCAGTATCGCCTTCTGGTGCGACGACGACCCGCCGAGGCGAGGGCCCTTGGTGGGTTTGGGCATGGCTGACGCTCCTGTTCTAAAGCTGTTCGGTCTCGGCGTAGTCCTGGTCGTCGTAGCCGGCGTCGGCAGTCCAGGTGCCGGTGGCGACGTCGTAACCACTCACCTGCGACGGATCGAAGCTGGCGGGGCTGTCCTTGAGCGCCAGCCCCAGATGGTGCAGCTTGATCTTCACCTCGTCGATGGACTTCTGGCCGAAGTTGCGGATGTCCAGCAGGTCCGACTCGGTGCGGCTCACCAATTCCCCGACGGTGTGCACACCCTCGCGCTTGAGGCAGTTGTAGGATCGCACGGTCAGGTCCAGGTCATCGATCGGCAGCGCGAACGACGCGATGTGGTCGGCTTCAGCCGGTGACGGCCCGATCTCGATGCCTTCGGCTTCGACGTTGAGTTCTCGTGCCAGGCCGAACAACTCGCCCAGGGTCTTGCCCGCCGAGGCCAGCGCGTCACGCGGGGTGATCGAGCTCTTGGTCTCCACGTCCAGCACCAGCTTGTCGAAGTCGGTGCGCTGCTCGACACGGGTTGCCTCCACCTTGTAGGTGACCTTGAGCACCGGCGAGTAGATGGAATCGACTGGGATGCGCCCGATTTCGGCGCCGGAAGCCTTGTTCTGAACGGCCGGGACGTAGCCGCGGCCGCGTTCGACGATCAGCTCTACTTCGAGCTTGCCCTTGTCATTGAGCGTCGCGATGCGCATGTCGGGGTTGTGCACCGTCACACCGGCCGGCGGCACGATGTCGCCGGCGGTGACCTCGCCGGGCCCCTGCTTGCGCAGATACATGGTGACCGGCTCGTCCTCCTGCGACGACACCACCAAACCCTTGAGGTTCAAGATGATGTCGGTGACGTCCTCCTTGACGCCGGGCACGGTGGTGAACTCGTGCAGCACGCCGTCGATGCGGATGCTGGTGACTGCCGCTCCGGGAATGGACGACAGCAGGGTGCGCCGCAGCGAATTGCCCAGGGTGTAGCCGAAACCGGGCTCCAGCGGTTCGATGACGAACTGCGACCGGTCTTCGGCGATGACCTCTTCGGAGAGGACGGGGCGTTGAGAGATCAGCATGGTGTTTTTCTTCTCCTTCTCGGCACCCGCTATTTGATGCCGTTGAGGTCCTGCGCCCGGTGGGGGCTCAGGGCGGGGTGTTACTTCGAGTAGAACTCGACGATCAGCTGCTCGGTCAGTGGGACGTCGATCTGCGCCCGCTCGGGCAGCTGGTGGATCAGGATGCGCTGCCGCTCCCCGGCCACCTGCAGCCAACCCGGGATCGGGCGATCCCCGGCGGTCTCGCGGGCGATCTGGAACGGCAGCGTGTTCAGCGACTTGTCCCGAACGTCGATGATGTCGTACTGCGACACCTGATAGCTGGGGACATCTACCTTGACGCCGTTGACGGTGAAATGCCCGTGGCTGACCAGCTGGCGGGCCATCCGTCGGGTCCGGGCCAGGCCGGCACGGTAGACCACGTTGTCCAGCCGGCTCTCGAGGATGCGCAGCAGCTCCTCACCGGTCTTGCCGCCGCGGCGCACCGCCTGATCGTAGTAGCGGCGGAACTGCTTCTCCATCACGCCGTAGGTGAAGCGCGCCTTCTGCTTCTCCTGCAACTGCAGACGAAACTCGCTTTCCTTGATCCGCGCGCGGCCGTGCTGACCGGGCGGATACGGCCGCTTCTCGAATGCCTGGTCGCCGCCGACCAGGTCGACGCCCAGCCGGCGCGACTTGCGGGTGACGGGTCCGGTGTACCGAGCCCTGTTTGCGCTATACCTCCTAGACCCTCGTAGACTCTCCGCCGCTTGGGCGGGCGGCAGCCCTTGTGCGGCTGCGGGGTGACGTCGGAGATCCCGCCGACCTCCAGGCCGGCGGCCTGAAGTGACCGGATCGCGGTTTCCCGGCCCGACCCGGGGCCCTTGACGAACACGTCGACTTTGCGAACCCCGTGCTCCTGTGCCTTGCGCGCGGCGCTCTCGGCGGCCAGCTGCGCGGCGAACGGCGTGGACTTGCGTGATCCCTTGAAGCCAACGTGACCCGACGACGCCCAGGCGATGACGTTGCCGGCCGGGTCGGTGATCGTCACGATCGTGTTGTTGAACGTGCTCTTGATGTGGGCGGCGCCGTGCGGAACGTTCTTCTTCTCCCGCCGCCGCGCCTTGACGGGCTTGGCCCGCTTCTTCGAAGTCGCGGCCGCTGCTTTCTTCGGTGGCATGGGTTACCTGGCCTTCTTCTTGCCGGCGATGGTGCGCTTGGGACCCTTGCGGGTGCGCGCATTGGTCTTGGTCCGCTGGCCGCGCACCGGCATTCCGCGGCGGTGCCGCAGACCCTGGTAGCAGCCGATCTCGATCTTGCGGCGGATGTCGGCCTGCACCTCGCGGCGCAGATCGCCCTCCACCTTCAGGTTGCCTTCGATGTAGTCGCGCAGCTGAGCGACCTGGTCCTCGGTCAGATCCTTGCTGCGCTGGTCCTTGTCGATGCCGGTGGCGGCCAGGATCTCATTGGAACGGGTACGGCCGACGCCATAGATGTAGGTCAGCGCGACCTCCATCCGCTTGTCGCGCGGCAGGTCGACGCCCACAAGTCGAGCCATCGGGGCATGCCCCTTTCGTCTTCGTCGCGAAGGTCTGGTCCCAGCCCGTCCCGGGACGAGAAGCTCCGGGGTCCGGCCTTCGTATCCGGACGTCGATGAGCTGGCCCATCTGAAAAAGATGCCAGCCGCTCACTGGTGCTGGGAGGTCTGCATTTAGTTGTCGGTGGCAGAACAGGAGCCCTGTCTAGCCTTGTCTCTGCTTGTGGCGCGGATCCGAGCAGATCACCATGATCCGCCCGTGCCGACGGATCACTCTGCATTTGTCGCAGATCGGCTTGACGCTCGGCTTCACCTTCACGGCTGTGGTGTCCTGTCCTATCGAATGGCTGGCGTGCTGGTCGGGCCGGAAGGCCTGGCTACTTGTACCGGTAGACGATGCGGCCGCGGGACAGGTCGTAGGGAGACAACTCCACCACCACCCGGTCCT
>NZ_JBYCKY010000499.1:0-5487 GCF_057473605.1 Mycobacterium sp. TH-M82
CGCTCAGGCTGACCGCTCGATCAGGCCGACACAGGTGGCGGTCAGCAGCCGCGTCAACGCGGCGGTGAAGTCGAGGTTCCAGTCGGGTGGCAGGTCAGGCTCGACGGCGTAGGCGTCGGCCAGCCCCTCCGGCGGGTGCGCGAACTGCCACAGCGGGGCGGCCAGCGAGTAGGAGGCGAGCAGCAGGTCCAGGGCGCCTCTGCGGCCGAGTCCCGGCAGCGCCTGCTCGATCGAGTCCGCACAGGCCAGCGCGGCCGCCGTGCTGACTCGCCGGACTTCGACCACCCGGTCCAGGTCGACTTCGTGCTCGAGGTGCAGGGCCAGGTTGGCCAGCAGGTCGCAGAACAGCGGATCGGCGGCCAGCCCGCCGGCCAGCGTCTCGGCGACCCGAGCCGGCGACATCGGGCCGGGTTCGCGCAACGCCTTGCGGACCGTGTCCGACCAGCGCTCCCAGCCTTCGGCCGCCAGCCGTAGCAGCACCTCTTTGTGCGAGCTGAAGTAGCGGCGCACCGCCGAATAGTGCACGCCGGCGCGGCCGGCGACCGCGGTCAGCGTCACCGAAGCGACCCCGCCTTCCAGCGCGACCGTGCGGGCGGCTTCCACCAGCGCCGCCGCCCGCTGCCGCTTCTTCTCCTCGGTGCGGGCGCGTTGGAACGAGAGCTGCCTCACAGACGTGAGGATAACGCACTCGATGTGCGTTGCAACCGGGGTCGGAGTGCGGTAGCGTGCGTTTACGCACGTGATATGCGTTATACACCCATCACAGACCGGGGTATAAATCCATCGTAGACCGGGAGAGGAGCTGACCATTTCGGGCAGCGGCGTGATTTACTTCGTTCGCGGGTTGGTCGCGTTCTCATCGGCGCGCCGCCGGGTAGAGGTGACCAGAGGTGACCACTGTGCACGCGTCCTGTGACGGTGCACGGACCGCGGTACATCGGCGGCCGGCTCGACGAACACGCTGACCGCGCGAGTGACCGACACGTCGCCGACCATCGAAATGCCAACGGGTGGATAGGATGCCGATTTTCCGATTGCTGAGACGGTGGTGGATCCCGCTGGTGATCCTGGCGGTGGTCGGGGCCGGCGGTTTCACCGTGTCCCGGATCCACGGCTTCTTCGGATCCGAGCAGCGACCGTCCTACGCCGACGGACAAATCGACGACACCCAGCCGTTCAACCCCAAACAGCTGACTTACGAGGTCTTCGGCCCGGCCGGAACCGTGGCCGACATCAGCTATTTCGACGTCAACTCCGAGCCACAGCGGGTCGACGACGCACGGCTGCCGTGGAAGCTGGAAATCGTCACCACTCTGCCCGCGGTGATGGGAAACATTGTGGCGCAGGGTAATAGCAACAGCATCGGCTGCCGTATCACCGTCGACGGGGTGGTCAAGGCGGAACGGATTTCCAACGAAGTCAACGCCTATACCTACTGCCTGGTGAAGGCCGCATGAGCTCCTTGTCCAAGAAGAGCGGCGTATGAGCGCCGCCCACGACGCCGATCACCGACCGTTCATCGCGCGGACCATCCGCAGGCTGTCGGTGCCGATCATCCTGTTCTGGCTGGCGGTGATCGTGGTGCTCAGTGTCAGCGTTCCATCGCTGGAGCAGATCGGCAAAGAGCGTGCGGTGTCGATGAGTCCGTCAGACGCGCCGTCGATGCGGGCGATGACGCGGATGGGCAAGGTGTTTCAGGAGTCCGATTCGGACAGCATGGCGATGATCGTGCTGGAAAGCGACGAACCCCTCGGCGACGCCGCGCACAAATACTACGACGCGCTGATCCGCAAACTCGAAGCCGACACCAAGCATGTGCAGCACGTCCAGGATTTCTGGGGCGACCCGCTGACCGCGGTGGGTGCCCAAAGCGCCGACGGCAAAGCGGCATACGTGCAGTTGAACCTGGCGGGCAACCAGGGCGAGGCTCTGGCGAACGAATCGGTCGCGGCGGTTCGCGACGTGGTGGCCGCCACGCCGCCGCCGGCCGGGCTGAAGGTCTATGTCACCGGCGCGGCGGCGCTGATCAGCGACATGAACCACAGCGGCGACCAGTCGATCGTCCGGATCACGGTCGTCACCGGCATCGTCATCTTCGTGATGTTGCTGCTGGTCTACCGGTCGATCGTCGTGGTGGTGC
The DNA here is from genome assembly GCF_057473605.1 of Mycobacterium sp. TH-M82. Lineage (NCBI taxonomy): Bacteria > Bacillati > Actinomycetota > Actinomycetes > Mycobacteriales > Mycobacteriaceae > Mycobacterium > Mycobacterium sp. TH-M82. The sequence continues at coordinate 2,141 of NZ_JBYCKY010000499.1, forward strand.
TGGTACTGGGCATGGTGGGGATGGAAGTGATGGTCGCCCGCGGCGTCGTCGCCCTGTTGGGCCATCACGAGTTGTTCGGCCTGACGACGTTCGCGGTCAGCCTGCTGACCTCCCTGGCGATTGCCGCCGGCACCGACTACGCCATCTTTTTCGTCGGCCGGTATCAGGAGGCCCGCCAAGCCGGTGAGGACCGAGAGACCGCCTACTACACCACCTTCCGCGGCATCGCTCACGTCATCCTCGGTTCGGGACTGACCATCGCCGGGGCGACGTATTGCCTGAGTTTCACCCGGATGCCCTATTTCAAGAGCCTGGGCGCCCCGTGCGCGGTCGGCCTGGTCGTCTCGGTAGTCGCCGCCCTGACGCTGTGTCCGGCGATTCTGACCGTCGGCGGCCGTTTCGGGGTGTTCGACCCGAACCACCGGCTGAGTACCCGAGGCTGGCGGCAAGTGGGCACCGTGATCGTGCGCTGGCCGGTGCCTATTCTGCTGACCTCGCTTGCCGTCGCGCTGGTCGGCTTGTTCGCACTGCCCGGATATCGGCCCGCCTACGACGACCGGAAGTACATCCCCAACAACATCCCGGCCAACGCGGGATATGCCGCGGCAGATCGGCATTTCTCGCAGTCCCGGATGATGCCCGAGATGTTGTTGGTCGAGACGGATCACGACATGCGCAATCCGGCGAATTTCCTGGTGCTGGACAAGCTGGCCAAGGCCATCTTCCGGGTGGTGGGAATCTCCAGGGTGCAGGCGATCACCCGGCCGCAGGGCACGCCGCTGGAGCACACGTCGATCCCGTTTCAGATCAGCATGCAAAACGCCGGCCAGCTGCAGACCATGAAATACCAGCGGGACCGGATGGACGACATGCTGGTCCAGGCCGACGAGATGGCGAAGACCATTGCCACCATGCAGCGGATGTACGACCTGATGGGCCAACTGGCCGGCACCACCCACAAGACGGTTCTGGACACCACCGAGCTGGCGCTCATGGTGCATGACGTCCGGGACCACGTCGCAGACTTCGACGATTTCCTGCGGCCGATCCGCAGCTACTTCTCCTGGGAACCGCACTGCTATGACATTCCGATCTGCTGGGCGGGGCGATCCATCTTCGACCTCTTCGACAGCATCGACCAGGTGACCGAGAGTACGGACAAGCTCGTGGTCAACCTGGGTGACCTGGACAAGCTGATGCCTCAGATGCTCACCACGTTCCCGCCGATGATGCAGACCATGGAGACCATGCGGACCATGATGCTGACCATGCACAGCACCATGTCCGGGATTTTCGACCAGATGGACGAGCTCAGCGACAACGCCACCGCGATGGGCAGGGCATTCGACGACGCCAAGAACGACGATTCGTTCTACCTGCCTCCGGAGGTGTTCGACAACCCGGACTTCAAGCGTGGCCTGAAGATGTTCCTGTCACCGGACGGCAAGGCCGTCCGGATGATCATCTCGCACCGTGGCGACCCCGCGACGGCCGAGGGCATCGCACGCATCAACGAGATCAAGACCGCGGCCGAGGAGGCGCTCAAGGGCACACCGCTGGAGGACGCCAAGATCTACCTGGGCGGCACCGCGGCGGTGTTCAAAGACATGAGCGAGGGTTCCAGCTACGACCTGACGATCGCCGGAATCGCCGCGCTGTGCCTCATTTTCATCATCATGTTGCTGATCACCCGTGCGCTGGTCGCCGCAGTGGTGATCGTCGGTACGGTGGCGCTGTCGCTGGGTGCGTCGTTCGGTCTGTCGGTGCTGGTGTGGCAGCACATCGTCGGCATGCAGCTGCACTGGCTGGTGCTGGCGATGGCGGTCATCGTCATGTTGGCGGTGGGGTCTGACTACAACCTGCTGCTGGTCTCCCGGTTCAAAGAGGAGATCCACGCCGGACTCAACACCGGGATCATCCGCGCGATGGGGGGCACCGGCAAAGTGGTGACCTCCGCCGGCCTGGTGTTCGCCTTCACCATGGGTTCGATGGTGGTCAGCGACCTGCGGGTGGTCGGGCAGGTCGGCAGCACCATCGGTCTGGGGCTGCTGTTCGACACGTTGATCGTGCGCGCGTTCATGACGCCGTCCATCGCCGCGTTTTTGGGCCGGTGGTTCTGGTGGCCGATTAATGTTCTCCCGCATCTGCGCAGCAGGCCGCAGCCGGCAGGCCCACAACCCGTCACGTCCGGTCCGGACGCCGGCGGCGTGATGACCGCGGAGTTCGCCCGGCCGGCCGGCTGAGTCAACCGGCCGATATCGGCCGGTAGGGAAAGGTTTGCCGAATGGTTATAGTGAGTTGCATGCAAACACGCAGCCGGAACCCGTTTCTTCGTGGTGCGGCCGTTGCGGCCGCCGCCGGCATCGCGGCCGCGGTGTTCCCCGTGGTCGCTGCCGCCGACTCGAGCGACGACTTTCCGATACCGCGGCGGGTGATCCGCACCGAATGCAACGCCGAGCAGATGCTGGCCGCCAGCCGTGACCTCTCGCCGGTCTACTACGAGCGGTACATGATCGACTACAACAACCACTCGCCGGCGGTTCAGCAGGCCACCCGGGATCAGATGCACTGGTTCTTCTCACTGGACCCGGTGCAGCGCAGGAACTACTCCGAGCAGTTGGCGACGAATTTCGCCGATGACCTGACGACCTCCTGGCCCAACCACGCCAAGATCTTCTTCAACAACAAGGGCGTGATCGCCAAATCGACCGAGGCGTGCTCGCAATACTCCCCCGATGATCAATCGGTGTGGGATTGGCACCCGAACCCCTACGTGTGGAGCAACGAACCCGGGCCCCAACCCGGCCATCCCTAACTGGCTTAGGCGACGCTATTTCCTCCGCCGACGTTTGCCGGACGGCATTCTGTGCCGGCCCGCGGCGTGCATCAGGTCCGCCTCGGTGTTGTCTGTCGTGTCTGCCTCCGTGAGCGCCGCCTCGGTCTCGGGTGCCTGAGCCTGCTGCCTCTCGTCTTCGGCGCCCTCGGGCTCGACGGTCTCGGTGCTGTCGGTGGTCTGGGTATTTTCGACGGTCTGGGTGGTCTGGGCCTCCGGTGTCTTCTCCGCTGCCTCGGTGACCGCCCCGGCTCCTTCGGGTGCTTCTTCAGCGTCCTCAGCGCTCTCAGCGCCCCTGCCCTTCTTACGGAAGCGCAGGCGCCGCTCGGGTTTCTCGGGTTTCTTCGGCTTCGGCGGGGGTGGCGGCAATTCGGCGACGAACGACAGGTAGAACGCGCCGATCCCGAGCAGCGCAACCGCCGCGGCTGCGCCGTAGACCCCGAACAGCCACTGCCCGGCGCGGTCCAGGCTGAACCAGATCTCGCTGATGGCGGTGCCGGCGATCAGCACCCCC
>NZ_JBYCKY010000500.1:0-1632 GCF_057473605.1 Mycobacterium sp. TH-M82
ATCAGACGGTGCCGTTGCATGAACGGCCCGAGTTCATCGCCTGGCTGACCGCCTCATGCCACGCACAAAACGTGCCGGCCACCGTCACCGATCCGACAGTGATCGGCCGGGTTGCGACCCTGCTCGGCGCCGACCGCCCAGCACGCCCGGCGAGGTCAGGAGTTCAGACCCGCCAGACCGGCCGTACCCGGTCGATATCCAGGCGGCGCGCACCCGGTGTGCCCGGCGCGATGACCGCGTGATCCAACACCGCTTTGGCGATCGCCTGCTGGCGACCCAAATCAAGCTCGTCCCACTCGGTGCGGAGCGCACCACCGGTGCCCGCGAGTTCGTAGACGGCGGTGGTGTCGGTGGCCGTGGCGATTTCCCGGCGAGCCGCGGTGATGCGGTCGGTAATCGGATCACGCGCTGCGATCCACTCCCGCGCGGTAATGGCGCCGTCGGCGTACAGTCCGGCCAGCTCATCGAGGCGTTCCTGATCCGCGTCGACCTGGGTCGCCAACGCGGTCACATCGGCATCGGCGGTGGCTTTGCCGGCCAGCACGTCGGCCAACTGCGGTGAATCCAGCCGCGCCAACACGGCCTCGGTCAACAGTTCCTCGACGGGTGCGGCGACCACCGTCAACCGGCCACACCCGCCATGATCCGGCCCCTTCAAACACACATACCGGCGCGTCCGATTCTCCGGGTTACTGTGCCGGGCTTGGGAATACAGTCGATTGCCGCAACGCCCGCAGCGCAACATCCCCGACAACAGATACGTGCGCGCTGATCTGGTCTTGGTCACCGAGCGTGCCGCCATGCGCGCCAGCACCCGATCACGCTGCGCCGGGGTGATGAGCGCCGGCCATACGGCGGGGCCGATCACCTCCCCGCGGTGCTCCCGCAGCCCGGCGATGCGGCCCGAGGACAACACCTGGCGCACCGCTGAGGTCTGCCATGACGTCGCCACACTCGGGGCGACCTGCGACTCGTTAAGCCAGATCGTCAACGACCGCAAGGATTGGCCGGCCAGATACCGGTCCACCATCTCACGGACTACCGCGGCCTCGGAGTCGCGCACCGTGATCTTGTCGGCCTCATACCCGAACGGGCGCGCCGAACCGTGCGGCAGCCCGGCCTGGGCGTTCTGCAACATCTTGCGGCGGATACGAGCCGACTTGCGCCCCGATTCCTTGGCGGCGAACGCAGCGAAAATCCGGGCCATGAACAGCCCGTCATCGTTGCCCAAGTCGATGTCGGCGGTCACCGTCGCCACATCACGCACCCCCACCGACTCGCACAGCGTGACGAACTCCTCCAACTCCACCGGACGCCGATGCAACCGATCCAGGTTATAGACGATCACCGCATCCCGATCACCGGACGCCAGATCAGCCAACATCCGGGCATACTGCCGGCGCGGCTTGCCGGAAAACGCCGACACATCGTTGTCGACATACTCGGCCCCGACCGGCCACCCCCGATCCGCAGCCAGCTTGCGGCAATCCTCCAACTGCCGCGCCACCCCCAACCCCGTGCCCTCCGCATCCGAGGAAATCCGGGCATAAATCGCCGCCGAGCACACCCCAACACGCTGACCAGCAGATTTCCTTGCAGACATGAGGGTAGTTTAACGACTTATGACCTTGG
>NZ_JBYCKY010000501.1:0-1890 GCF_057473605.1 Mycobacterium sp. TH-M82
TGACCGCGTTGTCGGCCAGCACCGGGCCGCCTTTGTACGGCGGCTCCAACTGGATGTTGCGCGCGGCCACCAGGGTGGGGTTGACGATCACCGCGGAGGCGTCGGCCGGCACCTTGTACTTGTTGTCGTAGTGGAAAGTGACTTTCGTGTTCTCCCCGGTGGGCTCGATCTTGTCGATCGCCCCCACCTTGATGCCCATGATCCGGACCTCGTCACCGGCATACAGCGCGTTGACCTCCGGGAAGTAGGCGGTCACGGTGTTGTTGACCAGCTTCGAATACAGCCCACGGCCCACGACTGCGGCGACCAGCGCCAGCACCACCACCAGTGACCCGATGATCACCGAGGTCCGCGACAGCTTCGGCAGCCGCAGGTTGTGAATGTCGAGGATGGTACTCACCGCGGGCTACCTTCCCTCCAGGGCGCCGCCGCCGCCGCCCGGCTGGCTGTTGCCGCCCTGGCCGGGCTGAATCTGCGGTACCGGCAGCCGGTTGCCCGGCCCCGGCGATGCCGGCGGATACGGTGGCGCTATCGGTGGCGGCGGCGCGTGCCCGGGGTTCCCCGCAGCCGGGCCGGCCACCGGTGCGACGGGTTCGGTCCGCCCACCCGGCAATGCGTCCGGCAGCGGCACCGGGGTCCCCGGAGCGGCCGGTGGTATCGAACCGGGAAGACCGGAGACCGCGATCCCCGGTATGTCGGCCAGGGCGCTTAAGTTCGGCAGCGACGTCAACACGTCCGCCGGCGGCCCGTAGTTGCCCCCCCAGGGTCCCATGGTCGTTGTCCCCGCGCACGGCAGCGGGTTGGACGGCGTCGGGAAATCGCCGGCGGCCGGGGCGTACGAGCACGGCGACGCGGGCGGGACGGCCGGTCCCGGATGCTCCGGGGTGCCCTCGGCCACCCGCGGCTCCGGCGGCGGCGCGCCGTTGGGGAACCGCACGCCGTTGGGGTCGGGGTAGCGGTACGCCGGCAGGCCGGCGTTGCGCCAGAACTCCTGCGGGTCGATGCCCCGTTTCTTGAACGCGGCGTCCAGCCACGGCTGCATGATCTGATGGTTCAGCAACAAGGTGGAGGACCACACCTTGAAGTACGGCCCCGACGCGACGGTCTCGTTCAACAGCTTCACCATGATCCCCTCGGCGACCAGTCCCTCCGCCAGGTCGTCTTTGCGCTCCACCAGGACGTCGCTGATGGTCCGCAACTGTTCGAGCACGTGATTGAGGTTCGGGTTGTCCTCGATCAGGCCCTTCAGCTGCGCCGAGACCGCCGCGACGTTGCCCAGCAGTGCGTCGATGGCCTGGCCGCGCTCGTTGAACGCGGCCAGCAGCGCCTTGGCGTTGACCAGCAGCCGGTCCACCTGTTCGCTGCGGTCACCGAGGATGCTGGCCACCTTGTTGGCCTGGGCGAGTAGATGTTTGATCTCCTCGTCGCGTTTGCCGATGGTGTCGGAGAAGTCGGCCACCCCTTTCAGGGCGGCGCTCAAGTGTGGGGAGGTCTCGTCGATGGTCTGCGACAACACTTTCAGCGACTGCTTGACGGTGTCGACGCCCCAGTTCGATGCGGCCCTGGTGGAGTCGAAGATGGCATCGTAAAGCTGATACGGGGTGGTGGCCTGGCCCATCGGCAACACCGCCCCGGGCCGCAACATCCGGGTGCCCTGCGGCGCCACCTCGAGCACCTTTCGGCCCAGGATGGTGTCGGTCTTGATGGCCAGCCGGCTCTCGGTGCCGATGGTGTTGGGTCCGGTGGTGAACTTGATCACCACATGGTCGCCGGCGATGGTGAGTGCCTGCACCTCACCGACGCTCTTGCCGGCGATGCGCACCTTGTCGCCCTTGTTGATCTGACCGGTGTCGGTGAACTGCCCGTAGTAGGCCGGCTGGGCGAACAGCA
>NZ_JBYCKY010000502.1:0-1119 GCF_057473605.1 Mycobacterium sp. TH-M82
GGCCGCACACGCCGGTGCTCGCCCGCAACGTGGTGTGCACCTCGCAACCGCTCGCCGCCCAGGCGGGCCTGCGGATGCTCGCCGACGGCGGCAACGCCGTCGACGCGGCCATCGCCACCGCGGTCGCGTTGACGGTAGTGGAGCCGACCATGAACGGCATCGGGTCGGACGCCTTCGCCATCGTCTGGGACGGCCGGGAGCTGCACGGCCTGAACGCGTCGGGGCGATCCCCGGCCGCGTGGACACCGGAGTATTTCGGCGGCGGCGGCGTACCGGCCGTCGGCTGGAACTCGGTGACCGTTCCCGGAGCGGTCTCCGGCTGGGCCGAGCTGCACGCAAAGTTCGGCCGACTGGACTTCGGGCGGCTGTTCGGGCCGGCGATCAGCTACGCACGCAATGGATTCCCGGTGTCGCCTACGGTCGCGGCGCAGTGGGCCACGCAGGTTCCGATTCTCGAATCCCAGCCGGGGTTCGCCGAGGTGTTCATGCCCGGCGGGCGGGCGCCGAAACCCGGTGAGCAGGTGACGCTGCCCGATCACGCGGCCACGCTGGAGAAGATCGCGGCGACCCGCGGGGAGGCGTTCTACCGCGGCGAGCTGGCGGCGAAACTGGAAGCGCATGCCGCGGCGCACGGCGGCGCGATGCGGGCAGAAGACCTGGCTACCCACCGCGCCGACTGGGTCGGCACGATCGAAAAAACCTATCGCGGCTACACCGTGCACGAGATCCCGCCCAACGGCCAGGGAATCGTCGCGCTGATCGCGCTGGGCATTCTCGAGAATCTCGACCTGGGCGACGCGACGGCTGATTCGGCCGACAGCGTGCACCTACAAATCGAGGCGTTGAAGTTGGCGTTCGCCGACACGCAGGCATATCTCGGCGACGCCGACCAGCTGCCGGTGCGGCCCGACCAGTTACTCCACCCCGAGTACCTGCGGCGGCGAGCCACGCTGGTCGACCGCACGCAGGCCAAGCCGGTATCCGCCGGAACGCCGCCCGGCGACACCGTCTACCTCACCGCCGCCGACGCGTCCGGGCAGATGGTGTCGATGATCCAGTCCAACTATCTCCCGGGATTCGGCTCCGGGGTGGTGGTGCCGGGAACCGGCATCTCGTTGC
>NZ_JBYCKY010000503.1:0-2869 GCF_057473605.1 Mycobacterium sp. TH-M82
CGTAGACCAGCACCCGGCTGGACGGCGGCGGCGGGTGCCGGGTGATCGAATGCAGCGACACCGAGAACGGGTCGGCGAACACGGCGACCTCGTCGGGCACCGACTCCGGCACGACGTACAGCATGGAATCGTGGGCCGGCATCAACTCGGCGTAGCCGCCGGTCGCGTCGGCCGACACTCCGGTGTGGATACCCGGCTTGATGTCGCCGTCGCAGAAACTCCAGCACAGGCTGTAGTCGCCGGATTCGCAGGCGGGGCAGGGCGGTTCGATGCCCCGCGGCCGGCACGACAGCCACGGGTTGAGCACCACCCGCTGCCCGACGTCCAGCCCGGTGGCTTTCGGCCCCAGCGCCACCACGTCGGCGACGACCTCGTGGCCCATCACCTGGGGAAAGGAACAGAACGCGGCCATCGCGTTGTCGACGTCGTCTTCGCCGAAGTCGAGCAGGATCTGCTTGGAGTCCGATCCGCACACCCCGGTCAGCCGGGGCCGGGTGATCACCCAGTCGTCGTGCAGGAATCCCGGGTCCGGCACGTCGCGCAGCCCGACGGGACTCTGGGCGAGGTTCTTGGCCAGCTGACTGGCCCCCTCCGGCACGTCGAAGGGCTCCGGCGGCACCCCGAAGACCAGCGCCTTCATGACCGGACCATCGCAGCCGCACCGGCGATGTAGGAGTCGGGGTCGGCGGTTTTGGCGTCGACGACCGCCTTCAGGTCCGGCAGGTAATGCTCGAAGCGGTCGCCGCCCAGCGCGGCGATGATGCCGGCGGCGACCTCGTCGGGCGGAACTTTGGGTCCGGTGTAGACCGGGTCGTCGTTGTCGGGCTGGTCCCAGATTTCGGTGTCCACGGCTCCCGGCTCGATCAGCTTCACCGAGATACCGCTGTCGTGCAGGTCGACGGCCATCGACTCGCTCCAGCCGCACAACGCGAACTTGCTGGCGCAGTAGGCGGCTTCGTGGATGATCCCCAGCCGGCCGCCCATGCTGGACACGTTGACGATGACGCCCTCGCCGCGGGCCAGCATTGCCGGCAGCACCGCCAGCGTCAACCGCATCGGGGCGAAGAAGTTGACCCGCATAACGGTTTCCACCTCGGCGGGGTCGAGCGCTCTGACGTTGCGGCGCTTGGGAATTGCGGCGTTGTTGACCAGCACGTCGATGCCGCCCAATCCGTCGGCGGCCTGCCGCGCCAGCTCAGCGATCGCGGCCGTGTCCGCCAGGTCGGCCACCCACATCGCCGATGCCGGTGAACTGCGCTGGCAGTCGGCCAGCACCTCCGCGAGCCGGTCGCGGCGGCGGGCGATCAGCCCGACCACTGCATGCCGGGCGGCCAGCTGGCGGGCCAGCGCGGCGCCCACCCCCGACGACGCTCCGGTGATCAGCACTCGCTTGCCTGCTATCGAGTAGGTCATGACCGTAAGCTTAAAGGCGCGACTCGCCCAGCCACAGCACATTGGCGCCAGTCAGTGACCGCTGCGCCTGGCCGAGGCTCCCGACCAGCGAACGGCCCACCAGGGCGACCAGCGTGTCGGTCAGCGACGCAGCCGGCTGCGAGGACGGGCGCGGACGCAGGAACTCCCACAGCGACGAGCCCGGGTAGGGCAAAATCCGCACCTCACTATCCGGAGCGTCGGGATCCAGGCCGGCCAGCACCTTGGCGCGACGCACCGCGGTGCGCAGCCCGCCGAGCTCGTCGACGAGGCCACGCTCGAGCGCGTCCGCACCGGTCCACACCCGGCCGCGGGCCACCGCCTCCACCGCGTCGGCGGGAAGGTGTCGCCCGGCGGCAACGCGGGCCACGAAATCGGCGTAGAGCAGGTCGGCCTCCGCCTCGACCTGGGCTTTTTGATCGGGGGTGAACGGCGCGTTGATCGACCATGCGTCGGCGTTGGCGTTGGTGCGTACGGTGTCGCTGCCGACGCCGAGGCGGTCTTTGAGTTCGCGGGCGATCAGCTTGCCGGCCACCACCCCGATCGACCCGGTGATGGTGCCCGGGTTGGCGACGATGGCGTCGGCACCCGCGCAGATGTAGTAGCCGCCGGAGGCGGCCACCGCGCCCATCGAGGCCACCACCGGTTTCCTGGTTGCACGCGCTTCGCGCACCTGGTTCACCGCGCGCCAGATGGTCTCCGCCCCGGTGACCAACCCGCCGGGGCTGTCCACCCGCAGCACGATGGCGGCGACGTCGTCGTCGGCGCCGGCTTCGCGCAACGCCGCGGCGATGGTGTCACCGCCTGCGGGGCGGCGGTTGCCGAACGGCAGCAGCTGCGGCCCGCCGTGGCCGCTGACGATCGGACCCGCCACCGTCACGACCGCAATCGCGGGTTTGGGTTTGCGGCCCGGCACGGCCGGCAGCGGGGGTACTGGTAGCCCCGGCCGGTCCCCGGTCGCGTGCGCATAGCGTGACAGGTAGAGCCGTGGCGGCGCTTCGTCGGACGAGTCGGCGTCGCCCTCCTGCGATGAGATGCCCTTGGCACCAACAAGGTCGGCGATCCGGTCATAGGCTTGGTCGCGGAAGCCAATCCGGTCGATCAACCCGGCAGCGACGGCGTCGTCACGCAGCAGCGGTGCACGGTCAGCCAGTGCGTCGACGACACCGGCATCGAGCTTGCGGGATTCGGCGACCGCCTGCCGCACCTGCGTGTGCAGGCTCTCCACCAGCGCGGTGTCGGCCTCCCGGTGTGCATCGGTGTAACTGTCCTGGGTGAAAAGGTTTGCCGCCGATTTGTATTCACCGCGGGCGACGAATTGAGCTTCGATTCCCAACTTGTCCAGCGCGGAACGCAGGAACAACGCGTTGGTCGCGAACCCGACCAGCCCGACCGTTCCCGACGGCTGCATCCAGACCTCGCCGAACGCCGACGCCAG
>NZ_JBYCKY010000504.1:0-2441 GCF_057473605.1 Mycobacterium sp. TH-M82
CGGCACCACGGCGTACACCAGCCGGACCAGGTTGCCGAATCGGCGGTGCAACCATTCGTCGCGGCGTGACCAGGTGTAGCCCAACAGCTCGCGCACCGGCGGATCGTAGAGACCCACCGTCAGCCAAACGAAGAACGGCGCTGCAAGTTTGCGCTGCGCCGCCCACAACCAGTCCGGAATCCATTGGGCAAACGGAGGTCTCGGCAGTGTGGTGAGATCCAGCACGTCGCGAGTGGCTTTGTTGTCCTCCAACACGTGGCGGCACATGTGGTCCCAGTAGGCCTGGAACTCCTCCCAGGTGTTCGGGACCGGCCGCATGCTCATGGCGTACATGCGATTCAAGGTGCTGTGCTAGTCGAACAGCTGCCGCTTCTCGGCTTCGGTGATTCCGCCGCAGAACCGCTCCGCAACGATCAGGGTGCCGACGAAGAAGGTCGCATGCGCCCAATAGAAGACCTCGGGATTCAGTGCGTTGTAGCGTCGGCCTTGTGCATCCACGCCTTTGATACCGATGTGGTAATCGCGCACCTCGGCACCGGTCATCGGGGCACGGTCGCCGTCGAAGACCACTCCGCCGATCGGGTACAGCGAGCGCATCAGGCGCGGCCAGCGCTCCCGGAAGAACGTCGAGTGGGCTTCGACCGCAGCACCCAGTTGTGGATGCATGTTCTGCATCGACCCCGACCACGGGCCCTGCAGCATGCCACGCCAGTCGCCGAAGTATCGCCAGGTCAGTGATCCGGGGCCGAGCGGCGCCGGGTCGTCATACGCGGTGGCGCCGGCGGTCAACGAGCAAGCCTCAGACGTATCTTGAATCACTGTGGGGTTCCCTGATCGGTGGCAGATGATTTCTGACTACAACCGTTGTCACTGTTGAGGTTAGCGGTGCGCCGACTTCCGGTCAACGACGGGGCCGTTGGTCTCGCGTTCCGCTGGCGAACCGCCAAACCCTGCGCCGGGGCGAAGGCGTTGTCAAAAGGTGATGCCGCGCCACACGCGAAGAACTTGATGCTACCGGCGTACACAGATATATTGCATGCTACTGGCGGACACAGATAACCGGGAGGGCCGATGCCGCGACAGATGACTGACCTTCAGCTGCTGCATGAGCTCCAGCCGGTGGTCGAGCAGGGTCTCAACCGGCACTTCTCCATGGTCAAGAACTGGAACCCGCACGACTACATCCCGTGGTCGGACGGCAAGAACTACTACGCACTCGGCGGCCAGGACTGGGAGCCCGAGCAGGCCAAACTCTCCGAGGTCGCCCAGGTGGCGATGCTGCAGAACCTGCTCACCGAGGACAACCTGCCGTCGTACCACCGCGAGATCGCGATGAATTACAGCATGGACGCCCCATGGGGCACCTGGATCAACCGCTGGACCGCCGAGGAGAACCGGCACGGCATCGCGCTGCGCGACTATCTGATCGTCACCCGCAACGTCGACCCGATCGAGCTGGAAACCATGCGGATGGAGCAGGTCACCCGCGGCTTCAGCCCGGGCCAGAACCAGCAGGGCGACCTGTTCGCCGAGAACCTGTTCGACTCGGTCATCTACGTCACGTTCCAGGAGCTGGCCACCCGGGTTTCACACCGCAACACCGGCAAGGCCTGCAACGAGACGATCGCGGACAAGCTGCTGGCGCAGATCTCCCACGACGAGAACCTGCACATGATCTTCTACCGCGACATCAGCGGCGCCGCGATCGACGTCGCGCCACAAGAGGCGATGTACTCGCTGCACCGGGTGCTGGCCAACTTCAAGATGCCCGGCTTCACGGTGCCGGACTTTCGGCGCAAAGCCGTGATCATCGCCGTCGGCGGGGTGTACGACCCGCGGATCCACCTCGATGACGTGGTCATGCCGGTGCTGAAGAAGTGGCGCATCTTCGAACGCGAGGACCTGACCGGTGAGGCGGCGCGGTATCGCGACGAAATCGGCCTGCTCGTGCGGGAACTCGAGGAGGCCTGCGACAAGTTCGAGGTGGCCAAGCAGCGCCGGCTCGAGCGTGAGGCGCGCAAGGCCGAGAAGCTGGCCTCTCGAAAAGAGGTGCTCGCGTCATCGGCGTCCTGATCGGCCAGCGGCCCGGCACCCGACTGCGGATCGGCCCGATCGCGCTCGCCAGTCCGGTGGTGCTGGCGCCGATGGCGGGTGTGACGAACGTCGCATTCCGGACGCTCTGCCGAGAGCTGGAGCAGTCCCGAGCCGGAACGGTCAGCGGGTTGTACGTGTGCGAGATGGTCACCGCCCGTGCCCTCGTCGAGCGTCATCCGGCCACCCTGCACATGACGTCGTTCGCACCCGACGAGTCGCCGCGCTCGCTGCAGCTCTACACCGTCGACCCAGACACCACCTACGCCGCGGTGCGGATGATCGCCGACGAAGGCCTCGCCGACCACGTCGACATGAACTTCGGCTGCCCGGTGCCCAAGGTGACCCGG
>NZ_JBYCKY010000505.1:0-1832 GCF_057473605.1 Mycobacterium sp. TH-M82
CGGTCGCCCAGACCGGCACCGGCCCGACCGTCGTCCGGCTCTCCGACGAAGCCGAAACCGGAGTCAACCTGGCCACCACCGAGGCGATCGGCGAGCACCAGATAACCGGCGGCTGCCTGGCGATCACCCTGTTCGAGGGCACCGCCGCGCACGCGGAGGCCTGCCACACCGAAACCCGGGCGCTGCTGGCCGCACACGACGGTACGTCGCTGGGCGAAGCGGCGGCACGAGCGTGGGAGCACGGCCGGTTCGCCGCGCCGTACCTGCGTGACTCGCTGCTGGCCGCCGGCGCGCTCTGCGAAACCCTGGAGACCGCCACCAACTGGTCCAACATCGACACGCTCAAGACTGCGGTCACCGCCGCGCTGACCGCCGCGCTGACCGAATCGGGCACGCCGGCCCTGGTGCTATGCCACATCTCGCACGTGTACGCCACCGGTGCGTCGCTGTATTTCACCGTCGTCGCCGGGCAGCGGGGCGACCCGATCGAGCAGTGGCGCAAGGCCAAAGCCGCAGCCTCGGACGCGATCATGGCGGCCAGTGGCACCATCACCCACCATCATGGGGTCGGAGCCGATCATCGACCCTGGATGACCGCGGAGGTGGGTGAGCTGGGGATACGGGTGCTACGGGCGGTGAAGGCGGCGTTGGATCCAGCGGGCATTCTCAATCCCGGCAAGCTGATTCCGTGACCCAACTGCTCCAACGGGAGATCGCCGGCATCACCCTGCTGGTCAATCCCGCTTCGGGGCACGGCAACGCCCCCCACGCAGCAGAACGGGCAGTCGTACGCTTTGGACAACGCGGTGTGGATGTCGTCCAGATTGTCGGCACCGACGCCGACCATGCCCGCCGCCTCGTCAGCGAAGCCGTCGAACGAGGCACCGATGCGCTGGTGGTGGCCGGTGGTGACGGGGTGATCTCGATCGCGCTGCAAGCCCTGGCGGGCAGCGATGTACCGCTGGGCATCGTGCCCGCCGGCACCGGTAACGACCACGCCCGCGAATACCGGCTGCCAACCGCAGATCCGGAAGCCGCCGCCGACATCATCGCCGACGGCTGGGCCGAAACCGTCGACCTGGGGCGCCTTCAAACCCCGGACGGCGTCGCGAAGTGGTTCGGCACCGTCGCGGCAACCGGATTCGACTCCCTAGTCAGCGACCGGGCCAACCGGATGCGCTGGCCGCGCGGACGGATGCGCTACAACCTGGCGATGCTGGCCGAACTGTCGAGGCTGCGACTGCTGGCGTTCCGGCTGGTGCTCGACGGTCCCGAAGGACACCAGCAGATCGACACCGATCTGACGATGGCCGCGTTCGGCAACACCCGCAGCTATGGGGGCGGCATGCTGATCTGCCCGCACGCTGACCACGCCGACGGACTGCTCGACGTCACGATGGTGCATTCGGCGTCGCGCACCAAGCTGATCCGGCTGTTCCCCAGCGTGTTCAAGGGCACCCACATCGACCTGGACGAGGTGACCACGGCACGGGCCCGGTCGATCCACGTGGAATGCCCCGGCATCAACGCCTACGCCGACGGCGATTACGCGTGCGCGCTGCCCGCCGAGATCAGCGCGGTACCTGCCGCACTGCAGATCCTGCGTGCGGCGGGCGAACCGGCGGTATAGCTGCCTACCCTCGCGGCGCTGGCGCCACCAGTCCGGGAGTAACCAGCACAGCTATGGGTCGTCGGGGCCGGCGTCATCACTGCCAGCAACGGCACGGTTGGTTTGTCGCAGCAGTCGCTCCGGGTGGTGGAAATTGTTGACTCTGGGTTGGCCGTGGTCCAGGTGTGGGGGTGGGATGGTTTCGATGGTGCCGTCGTGGCGG
>NZ_JBYCKY010000506.1:0-5441 GCF_057473605.1 Mycobacterium sp. TH-M82
AAGAACTCCCGCCGCACCGACCCCGGCCACGGATACCCACTCGGCATGTGCAACCTCCAAAACTCGCAGATGTTGCACTGACCGTATGAATCCGCCCGGCCGTTTTTCGCAACAGTTTCACGCTCGGTGGGCGGCGGCCGCCAGGGGGCCACGGGCCAGAAGTCCCAAGGTCAGAGCAGCAGCAGCATTCGGGTGTTGCCGAGGATGTTCGGCTTGACGTAGCTGAGGTCGAGAAACTCGGCCACGCCGAGATCATAGGAGCGGCGCATCTCCTCGAACACCTCGGCGGTGACCGGTGTGCCGTCGATCTCGGTGAACCCGTGCCGGGAGAAGAACCCGGTCTCGAAGGTCAGCACGAACAAGCGCTGCAGTTGCAGGTCCCGCGCCACCCGCACCAGCCGGTCGACGATGGCGTGGCCGACGCCGCGGCGGGTCATCGCCGGGTCGACCGCAACAGTGCGCACCTCGCCGAGGTCGGACCACAGTACGTGCAACGCCCCGCAGCCCACCACCTGATCCCCATGTTCGGCCACCCAGAACTCCTGGACGCTCTCGTAGAGCGTGACCAGGTTCTTTTCCAGCAAAATCTTGCCGGCGTAGGTGTCCACCAGCCCCTTGATCGCCGGGACATCGGAGGTCCGCGCCCGCCGGATCAGTGGCCGATCGCCCGGTGGATCACTAGCTGGGTGCACGGCTGCACAGTATCGGTTTGCGAGCAGCTTCGGGACGGTAGGCAAATACGAGACAGACAACCGATATTCTGTTTGCCGTGTCGGACCAGCCTCAGACGGAACCGGTGGTGAGACGCATCGGCGTGGTCAACTTCGCCAACGCGCTAACCGGGGTGCGGCTGGCGCTGATCCCGATCTTTCTGCTGGCGTTGTTCGCCGGGGACGGCCACGAAGCCGCAAGCCGCACTGCGGCTTTTGTCATCTTCGCCGCCGCTGTCATCACCGACCGGCTGGACGGAGCGCTGGCCCGTAGCTACGGCCTGGTGACCGAGTTCGGCGCGCTGGTCGACCCGATCGCCGACAAGGCCCTCATCGGCGCCGCACTGATCGGGTTGTCGACGCTGCATGACTTGCCTTGGTGGATCACGGTGCTGATCTTGTCCCGTGAGGTCGGGATCACCGTGCTGAGGTTCGTGGTGCTGCGGCGGGGCGTCATTCCCGCCAGCCGGGGCGGCAAACTCAAGACACTGGTGCAGGCGGCGGCAATCGGATTGTTCATGCTGCCGCTGTACGGGTTCTGGCTGGTGCTGGCCCAGGTGGTGATGGGCGTTGCCGTCGTGCTGACGGTGGTGACCGGGGTGGATTACCTAATGTCCGCGGTCACCGATGTCCGGGCCCGGCCGGCACAGCCTTAAGGTTGCTCCGCCGGTCAGGGCCGGTGGGAACCAAGGCGGCCACCGCCGGCGTTGACATAGGTGTCTAGCCTGAAAAGGCAGGTCAGATGGGAGCGAGCACACCATGACTGCGTTACTGCGTGAGGTGATCGGCGACGGGCTGCGCCGGGCCCGTACATCACAGGGCCGCACGCTGCGCGAAGTGTCCGATTCGGCGCGGGTGAGCTTGGGGTATCTGTCCGAGGTCGAGCGGGGCCGCAAGGAGGCGTCCAGCGAGTTGTTGAACGCGATCTGCACAGCGCTGGGCCTCTCGTTGTCGGCGGTGCTCTGCGACGCCGGCGGGCAGATGGCACGCCAGGAGCGTGCAGCGGCCGGAACCCGCGATCTGCTCGGGGCGGCCAACATCGACGTCGGCACCAAGGTCGTCATCCCGCCGGTGTCGACCATGGCTTCCGTCTAAACATTGAATGCAGGTCTGAACTTCCAACCGGATGCGGACCGACCCGATACATTGAGCTTCGGTACCCGGGTACCCGGCGCAGATCCACAAAGTTTCGAACAAGCAGACGGAGCTGACTGATGGCCAACCCGTTCGTCAAGGCGTGGAAGTACCTGATGGCGCTGTTCAACGCGAAGATCGACGAGCACGCCGATCCCAAGGTGCAGATTCAGCAGGCCATCGAAGAGGCGCAACGTCAGCATCAGGCCTTGACCCAGCAGGCGGCACAGGTGATCGGCAACCAGCGGCAGCTGGAGATGCGGCTCAACCGGCAGTTGGCCGATGTGGAGAAACTCCAGGTCAACGTGCGTCAGGCGGTGACCTTGGCCGACCAGGCGACCGCTGCCGGGGACACCGAAAAGGCCACCGAGTACAACAATGCCGCCGAAGCGTTCGCCGCCCAGCTGGTCACCGCCGAGCAGCGCGTCGAAGACCTCAAGAGCCTGCACGACCAGGCCCTGTCGGCCGCCGAGCAGGCCAAGAAGGCCGTCGAACAGAACGCGGTGATGCTGCAGCAGACGGTCGCCGAGCGCACCAAGCTGCTCAGTCAGCTCGAGCAGGCCAAGATGCAGGAGCAGGTCAGCGCCTCACTGCGGTCGATGAGCGAGATCGCCGCTCCCGGCACCACCCCCAGCCTCGAGGAGGTGCGGGAGAAGATCGAGCGCCGCTACGCGAATGCGATCGGAGCCGCCGAGCTGGCGAAGGGCTCCGTGCAGGGCCGCATGATCGAGGTGGAGCAGGCCAGTGTGCAGATGGCCGGTCATTCGCGACTGGAGCAGATCCGGGCGTCGATGCGCGGCAAGGCTCTGCCGACCGGGGAGTCTTCCGGTGCGGCGGTGCCGAAGCCGGCGCCGGCAGGCCCCGCGAAAGCCAGCCCCGCCACTCCGGAAAAGCCCCTCGGTCAGCAGTAGGCGAAAGGTCGCGAGCAGCATTGCACACCGGTCATTGGCACATGGTGCTGCCGCGCCGTTCGGATACGGTCTTTGCCACCGGCTACCGGTTTTTTGACGTGCTGGCGCAGAAGATCGGTGCCGTGTTCGACCCCCGCGCCCGGATGCTGAGGCGACGCCGCCGCGCATTGCGCTGGGGGCTGATCTTCGGCGCCGGGTGCGTGTTCTGGGTACTGGTCACGGCGCTGCTGGCGAGCTGGGCAACGCCGGCGTGGGTGCTGCTGATCACCGGGCTGATCGCCGCCGGCGCGGCGCACCCGGCGACGCTGTTGCTGCTGCGCTACCGGTGGCTGCGATCGGTGCCGCTGCCCGCGCAGCGGCCCGGCGCTGCCCGCCGGCGGCCGCCGCCGGGCTCAGCGGCGCGACCGGCGATGTCGGCGTTGGGCGCTTCCGAGCGTGGACTGTTCTCGCTGCTGGGGGTGCTGGAACGCGGGCACCTGCTGCCTGACCGTGAAATCGGTGACCTGACCGTGGCGGCCAACCGGGCGGCAGCGGCGATGGCGGCAACCGCGGCCGAGGTGGTGTCGATGGAGCACACCGTGCAGCTCACCCCGGAGGTCGGCGGCTACCTGGTGCCGACCATCGACGCGTTCACCGCCCAGTTGGGTTCCGGTGTCCACCAGTACAACAAGATGGTCACCGCCGCAGCACAATTGGTGGCGTCGGCAAACGGCGACTCGCCGGCATCATCTTCATCGCCGTCGAATTCGCCGATGACGCAACAACGGTATCGTGACGAGTTGGCCGGTGCGACGGATCGCTTGATGGGTTGCGCGCAGGCGTTCGACGAACTCAGCCGACTGCCCCGGGTTTAGCTGGTCCTAGCTAGAACTTCGGCCGCATTGACGGGAACAGGATGGCCGCCAGCGCCCGCACCGCCGCCTTGAGCATGTCGTAGAAGTCAAAGTAGTCTCGCCACAACGTGATACGTCCGTTGTGGACCTCGAACACACCGCATACCCAGAACTGCAGCCGCAGCGGACCGAGGACCAGCGCGTCGCTGCGTTCGGTGAGCACCGCCGAGCCGTCGGCGGCGATCCGGTGAATCTTCACCTGAAAACCGACGCGGCCCTGCATCCGGCGGAACAGCTGAAGGGCGGTGCGGGAGCCGTAGACGGTCGGCAGCCCGACGTTCTGGTACACCAGGTCGCCCGCGAGCACCGCACCGGCGGTGTCGAGGTCCTCGTCGGCCAGCGCATCCAGGAAGACCTCGACGGTCCGGACGTTCTCGGCGGATGTCTGCGCTGCGGTCGGCTCGGCCATGTGTCCAGCGTAGGGCGGTGCGGCTGTGGCACGGTAGGGCAATGCGGGTGGTGGTGGTCGCCGGTCCGGATCCGGGCCACGCTTTTCCGGCGATCGCACTATGCCAGCTTTTTGCCGTCGCCGGCGATAGACCGACCCTGCTGACCGGAACCCAATGGCTCGCCACCGCCCGGGCCGCCGGGCTGGACGTCGCCGAACTGGCCGGCCTGGAGCCCACCGCGGCCGACGACGACCGCGACGCCGGCGCCAAGATCCATCACCGCGCAGCGCGGATGGCGGTGGACAACCTCGACCGGCTGCGGGGGCTGGCGCCGGATCTGGTGGTCTGCGATGTCATCACCGCCTGCGGGGGGATGGCCGCCGAACTGCTGGGCATCGCATGGATCGAGCTCAGCCCGCACCCGCTGTACCTGCCGTCGAAGGGGCTGCCGCCGATCGGATCCGGGCTGGCGCCGGGTGTCGGTCTGCGGGGTTGGTTGCGGGATGCCGCGATGCGGGCGCTGACGGCGCGTGCGTGGCGAGTCGGTCTGCGCCAGCGTGCGTCTGCCCGGGTGGGGATCGGCCTGCCGGCCCTCGACCCGGGACCGTTACGCCGCCTGGTTGCCACCATGCCCGCGCTGGAGGTGCCCCGACCGGACTGGCCGCCCGAGGCGGCCGTGGTGGGCCCACTGCACTTCGAGCCCACCGAGCAGGTGCTGAGCGTGCCGGCCGGCTACGGGCCGGTGGTGGTGGTGGCTCCGTCCACCGCAACGACCGGGGTGGGCGGACTGGCGGAGACGGCACTGGACTGTCTGGTTCCCGGGGCCGGGCTGCCCACCGGCGCACGGGTGGTGGTGTCGAGGTTGGACGGCCCGGGACTGACGTTGCCGCCCTGGGCGGCGGCCGGGCTGGGACGCCAGGACGAACTGCTGGCCCAAGCCGATGTGGTGATCTGCGGCGGTGGGCACGGCATGGTGGCCAAGACACTGCTGGCCGGCGTGCCGCTGGTGGTGGTGCCCGGCGGTGGGGATCAGTGGGAGATCGCCAATCGTGTTGCACGTCAAGGCAGTGCGCTGCTGGTTCGGCCGTTGACCGCCGACGCGCTGGTCGCCGCCGTCGGTGCGGTGCTGGCGTCGCCGGGCTACCGGGCCGCCGCCCGCCGGGCCGCGGCCGGAGCCGCCGCAGTGGCCGATCCGGTTCAGGTGTGCCACGACGCACTGGAGCGCGCTGAGTAGCTGGGTGGCTGGGTGGCTGGGTAGCTGAGTAGCTGAGTAGGTTGAGCCGGTGCGCCTGACGGAGTTCCACGATCGGGTCACCCGGCGGTTCGGCGCTGTCTACGGTGCATCGGTGCTGACCGACCACGTGTTGACCGAGTTGGGCGGGCGCACCGCCGCACAGGCGATCG